>JAIXTZ010000204.1 GCA_027483745.1 Lysobacteraceae bacterium | reverse complement strand
GGCTCGGTGTCGGTCTCCGACAACGGCCGCGGCATCCCCGTCGGCCGCCACGCCAAGGAGAGCGAAAAGCAGGGGCGCGACGTCTCCGCCGCCGAGGTGGTGATGACCGTCCTGCACGCCGGCGGCAAGTTCGACGACAACAGCTACAAGGTCTCCGGCGGCCTGCACGGCGTCGGCGTGTCCGTCGTCAATGCGCTGTCCGAGAAGCTGCTGCTCGACATCTGGCGCGAGGGCCACCACTACCAGCAGGAGTACCGCCACGGCGAGCCCGTGTACCCGCTGAAGCAGTTGGAACCCTCGGAGAAGCGCGGCACCGAAGTCCGCTTCTGGCCGTCCGTGACGGCGTTCAACCAGAACACCGAGTTCCACTACGACATCCTCGCGCGCCGCCTGCGCGAGCTGTCCTTCCTGAACTCCGGCGTCCGGATCGAGCTGGTCGACGAGCGTCCCGACGGCAAGCGCGACCTGTTCGAGTACGAGGGCGGCATCCGCAGCTTCGTCGAGCACCTGGCCCAGCTGAAGACCCCGCTGCACCCCAGCGTCATCTCGATCAGCGGCGAGCAGGACGGCATCGTGGTCGACTGCGCCGTGCAGTGGAGCGACGCGTACCACGAGACGATCTACTGCTTCACGAACAACATCCCGCAGAAGGACGGCGGCACGCATCTGACGGGCTTCCGCTCGGCGTTGACTCGCACCCTCACCCGCTACATCGAGAAGAGCGGCATCGCCAAGCAGGCCAAGATCGCGATGTCGGGCGACGACATGCGCGAGGGCATGATCGCGGTGCTGTCGGTGAAGGTGCCGGACCCGGGCTTCTCCTCGCAGACCAAGGAAAAGCTGGTCACCGAGGCCGTGCGCCCGGTCGTCGATGCCATTTTCGCCGCGAAGCTCGACGAATTCCTGCAGGAAAACCCCCACGAAGCGCGCGCCATCACCGGCAAGATCGTCGACGCTGCGCGCGCGCGCGAAGCGGCGCGCAAGGCCCGCGACCTGACGCGCCGCAAGGGTGCGCTCGATATCGCCGGCCTGCCGGGCAAGCTGGCCGACTGCCAGGAAAAGGACCCGGCGCTCTCCGAACTCTTCATCGTCGAGGGTGACTCGGCCGGTGGCTCGGCGAAGCAGGGCCGCAACCGCAAGACCCAGGCGATCCTCCCGCTCAAGGGCAAGATCCTCAACGTCGAGCGCGCCCGCTTCGACCGCATGCTCGGTTCGGCGGAGGTCGGCACCCTGATCACGGCGCTCGGCACCGGCATCGGCAAAGACGAATACAACCCGGACAAGCTGCGGTACCACCGCATCATCCTGATGACCGACGCCGACGTGGACGGCTCGCACATCCGGACGCTGCTGCTCACCTTCTTCTACCGGCAGATGCCGGAGCTGATCGAACGCGGCCACGTCTACATCGGCCTGCCGCCGCTCTACAAGATCAAGCAGGGCAAGACCGAGCTCTACATCAAGGATGACCACGCGCTCAACGCCTACCTGATCTCCAACGCCATCGAGAACGCCGAGCTTGTGCCCACCGCAGGTGCGCCGCCGGTGCGCGGCGTGGCGCTCGAGGGCCTGATGCAGGCGGTCGCGGCCGCGCAGGACACCGTGGAACGCCATCGCCACCGCGTCGATGGCGCGGTGCTCGAGACGATCTACCAAGCCGAGCCGCTCACCGCCGAGACCTTCGCCGATGCGGCCAAGCTCGCGGCATGGTGCGATGCACAAAACGCGAAGTTGAAGGCCTCCGGCCTCGGCAAGCCGCGCTACGTGCTGAGCGCGCAGGCCGAAGCGGGCGACACGCCCGGCGCCATCCACGTCGACAAGCAGCACCACGGCTTGTCGAGCCGCCAGACCATCGCCGCCGCGCAGCTGCTGCACGGCGAACTGAAGGCGCTGACCGACACCGCGGCGAAGCTCGCCGAGCTCGCCCTCGGCGAGGGCGCGACGGTCAGCCGCGGCGGCAAGTCGCTGCCGTTGCGCGATTTCGCTGCCGCGCAGCATTGGCTGCTCGAGGAAGCCAAGAAGGGCCGCACCATCCAGCGCTTCAAAGGCCTCGGCGAAATGAACCCCGAGCAGCTCTGGGACACCACGGTGAACCCGGAAACGCGCCGCCTGCTGCAGGTGCGCATCGAGGACGCGATCGCCGCCGACACCATCTTCTCGACGCTGATGGGCGACGTGGTCGAACCGCGCCGCGCCTTCATCGAAGACAACGCGCTGAAAGTCGGCAACCTCGACGTCTGATGCCCGGCGACGGCGCGCGGCCCGACGATTTCCCGAGCGGCGCCATCGCCTTCGGGCCGGTGCTGGGTTGGAGCCTGATCGATCTGCTGATCGCCGCCGCGATCGTGTTCGGCTTCAGCGTGCTGGCTGCCGTGGTTCTGGCGAGCCTGCGATCGGCGGGCGTTGATCTCGGCCCCGCGCAGGCGGGGCTCGGCGGCATGCCCTCGCTCTTCGTTCCGATCAGCCTGTTCGGCACGACGCTCGCCGGCGTCGCGCTCTGGGCCTTGCATCGTTCCCGCCTGCCGGCGCACCCGCGCCCTTGGACGCCCCGCCTTGCCTTCGGTGTCGTCGGTGTTGCGATGGCCCTGCAAGCGGCGGCCATCGCTTTCACGGCACTGATGGAGCGATTCGGTACCCCGACGGCTGGCAGCAACCTCGCCGTTATCGATGCGGCGTTCGACGCCGCGCCGGCCCTCACCTTGCTGATGACCATCGTGTTTGCGCCGATCGGCGAAGAGCTGGTGTTCCGTCGCGTGCTGCTGCATCGCTTCGCCCAGTCCGGACGCCCGTGGTTGGGTTTGGCGTTGACCAGCCTGGGTTTCGCCTTGATCCACGAACCCTTGCCTGGAGCCCGGGATCTGCTGGCCTGGGGTCTGACCCTCGCCACCTACGCCTCTCTCGGCCTGGGCTTCGGCGTGCTGTACCTGCGCAGCGGCCGGCTCGATGCGGTGATCCTCGCGCACGTGCTGGTCAATGCGGTGGGCATGGCTTTCCTGCTTCGCGCCTGAAACCCTCCGCGCCGAGGCGCGCCATCGCCGTCGGCGCCATGTGACGCTCGGTTACACTGCACGCCTGCTGCGCCCATCGGCGGCGCGGCGCATCGCCTCGGGACGCCGGATGAGCAAGCGCCACCTCTATTTCCTCGCTTTCGCCATCATCGCGCTGGCCACGGCGGCCATCGCTTACAAGTGGCAGGTGCTGAAGTTCCCCCTGCAGCCGGACGAATCAGTGCAGGTCTGGTCGGTGCAGGCGCACGTGGAATACCAGCCGCAGCGCCGCGCCAACGCGCTCACGCTCCAGCTGCCTTTCCTGACCCCGGGGTGGATCGTCCTCGACGAGCGTTTCGTCGCTCGCGGCTACTCCAAGATCCCGGAGCGCGAGCCGCAGGGCCGTGAAGTCCAATGGGCCACGCGCAACGCCGTCGGTGAACAGGACCTCTACTACCGCGCCACCATCGTCCGTTCGCAGCTGCGCGACGACACGCTGCTTCCCGACCTGCAGCCCGAGCTCTTGACCCCGCCGCAGCTCGAGGAGCCCTACGCGGCGGCCGCGCAGGAACTGCTCGACGAAGTCCGCGAGCGGTCGGCCGACGTCACCACCTATGCGCGGGAACTGATCCGGCGCCTCAACGAATCGCCGGATGAAGGCGCGCAGCTACTGCTTGACCGCTACGCGCGGGCCGAGGCGGGCGCGGGCGTTGACGACGAGCTGCGCACGCGATTCCTTGTCGACCTGCTCGCCATCCGCACGATCCCGGCCCGCCTCGTGCATGCGCTGCGCTTGCCGGAAGGCGGCGTCGAGGGCACGGCACGCATCGAGACCTGGCTGCTGGTCCACACCGGCACCGAGTGGCGCTTGCTCGACCCGCGCACCGCGGCCGAAGGCCTGCCGAAGGATCTGCTGCTCTGGAACGTCTCGCCCGAGCCGCTGCTGGCGATGGACAGCGAGGCCAAGCCCGCGCTGATGTACACCGTCAGCTACAACCTCGCCGACGCGATGGCGATGGCGCAGCGACGCCTCGAGGTGCAGGACGCCAACTACATCCGCTGGTCGCTGCTGTCGCTGCCGCTGCAGGCCCAGGAGGTCTACAAGGTCCTGCTGCTGGTGCCGATCGGCGCCTTCATGATGCTGATCCTGCGCAACATCGTCGGCATCAAGACCTACGGCACCTTCATGCCCGTGCTCGTCGCCTTGGCCTTCCGCGAAACCGCCCTGGTCGCCGGCATCACGCTCTTCGTCCTCGTCGTCGGCGCCGGCCTGCTGGTGCGCTTCTACCTCGAACGCCTGCGCCTGCTGCTGGTCCCCCGCCTTACCGCCATCCTGATCCTCGTCGTGCTGCTGATGGCGCTGATTTCCGTGATCGCCAACCGCTTGGACCTCGAAGTCGGCCTGTCGGTTGCGCTGTTCCCGATGGTCATCATGGCGATGACCATCGAACGGATGTCGGTGGCCTGGGACGAGCGCGGCGCCGGTACCGCCATCAAGGAAGGCGTCGGCACGATCATCGTCGCCGCGCTGGCCTACCTCGTGATGAGCTGGGACCGCCTCGAGCACCTGATCTACGTGTACCCGGAGTTCCTGCTCTACCTGTTCGCCGCCGCGCTGCTGCTCGGCCGCTACTCCGGTTATCGCCTGATGGAGCTGTTCCGCTTCCGCGCGCTGGCCCGCGAGGCCGACCCGATCGCCCCGGCGCCCGCGGCCGGCGGCGACGCGCCGAAGGCCTGAGCCATGGCGCTCTGGAACCCCATCGAGATCGCGCGCCGCCTGCGCAAGATCGGGCTGATCGGCATCGGCCAGCGCAACGCCCACTACGTGCTGATGCACAACCCGCGCAAGTTCTACCCGCGGGTCGACGACAAGCTGATCACCAAGAAGCTGGCCATCGAGGCCGGCCTGCCGGTGCCCGAGCTTTATGCCGTCGTGCGGGAAGAGCACGAGATCGCCGAGCTGCACGAGAAGATCAAGCACCGCGAGAGCTTCGTCGTGAAGCCGGCCCACGGCTCGGGCGGCGACGGCATCCTCGTCATCCACGGCCGCCGCGGCGACAAATACCGTCGCGCCAACGGCTCGCTGATGTCGCGCGAGGAGTTCGAACACCACCTCTCGAACGGCCTCTCCGGCCTCTTCTCGCTGGGTGGCCAGCCTGACCACCTGCTGGTCGAGTACTGCGTGCAGTTCGATCCGATCTTCGAGCGCGTCAGCTTCAAGGGCGTGCCGGACGTCCGCATCATCGTGTTCCTCGGCTATCCCGTCATGGCGATGATCCGCCTGCCCACGCGCCTTTCCGACGGCAAGGCCAACTTGCACCAGGGCGCGATCGGCGTCGGCATCGACCTGCCGACCGGCGTCACCAAGCGCGGCGTCTGGGGCTCCGAGATCATCCGCGACCACCCCGACACCGAGCACAGCATCGTCGGCCTGAAGATCCCGCGCTGGGACGACCTGCTGCACATGGCGGCGCGCTGCTACGAGCTCTC
>JAIXTZ010000102.1 GCA_027483745.1 Lysobacteraceae bacterium | reverse complement strand
GAGGCCGGCTTCAACCGCTGGGCCGACGTGCATCGCGTCGTCGTGGTCTATCCTCAGACGCAATCGAGCTACATGCCGCTGAATCCGAAAGCATGCTGGGACTGGTGGGGCTACGGCGGCGCCGACTACGACCTGAAGACCGGCGGGCAGATCCGCTTCGTCGCGGCGGTGCTCGACCGCCTCGCTGGCACGCGCTGAGCGCCGACGCCGCGACGCGGCGCGAGGACGGGCCCGCATGTTGAACGAATGGGGCGTGCTGCTGGCCGCGGTGCTGTGGCTGGGCCTGCTGTTTGGCACGGCCGTGTGGGGCGAACGCCATCCGCAGGCGCTGTCGAAGCATTGGGGCGTGGTGTTCTCGCTGTCGCTGGCGGTGTACTGCACCAGCTGGACCTTCTTCGGCACGGTGCAGCAGGCGCGCGATTCCGGCTGGGCGCTGACGCCCACCTTCCTCGGCACGCTGCTCCTTTACGCGCTGGCCTTCCCCATCCTGCTGAAGCTGTTCCGCCTCGCACGCGAGCTCAACAGCACCTCGCTCGCCGACTTCATCGCCACGCGGCTCGGCCGAAGTTCGGCGCTGGCCGCGACCGTCACCGCCATCGCGGTGATCGGCATGGTTCCCTACCTCGCGCTGCAGCTGAAGGCCGTGGCCATGAGCCATGGCCTGGTCACGCGCGGCAGCGACCTCGCCGCGCCACCGGAACAGGACAGCGCCCTCTACGTGGCGATCGCCCTCGGCGCGTTCGCGATGCTGTTCGGGACGCGCCGGGCGTCGGCCGTCGAGCACAACCGCGGCCTCGTGCTGGCGATGGCGGCGGAATCGCTGCTGAAGCTCGCCGCGATGCTCGGCCTCGGGCTGTGGCTGCTGATGCGGCCCGGCGGCTGGTCCGACACACCGCTGCCCGTCGTCGAAGGCGGCACCGACGGCTTCCCCGCCCTGGTGCTGCTGGGCGCGCTGGCGATGCTGACGCTGCCGCACCAATTCCATGTGGGCATCGTCGAAGCGCGCGACGAAGGCCATCTGCGCACCGCGCGCTGGCTCTTCCCGCTCTACCTCGTGCTGATCGCGCTGCCGGTGCTGCCGCTCGCGATGGCCGGTGAAGCCACGCTCGGCGCGTTGGGCGTGCCTGCCGACCTCTACGTGCTGGCCCTGCCCTTGGCCGACGGTGCGCCCGGCATGGCCCTGCTCGCCTTCCTCGGCGGGCTGTCGGCGGCGACCGGCATGCTGATCCTCGCCACGCTGACGCTCAGCGTGATGATCGGCAACCACTGGATCACGCCGCTGCGCCTGCGCGGCGGCTGGCACGCCGGCGACAGCGACCTGCGCGGCGTGGTCCTGCGGCAGCGTCGCTTCGCGATCGCTGCGGTGCTGGCCTTGGCCTGGGGCTACAGCCGCGTGCTGGGCGACGACGGCGCGCTCGCCGACCTCGGTGCGCTCTCGTTCTCCGGCCTCGGCACGCTGGCGCCGGCGGTGGGGTTCGCCCTGTGGCGGCCGCAGACCCCGCCCTGGGCGGTGATCGTCGGTCTGGTCGCCGGCTTCCTCACCTGGGCCTGGGTGCTGCTGCCCGGCGTGGCCGAGCCGATGGGCTTCACGCTCATCGACCAACACAGTGCGCCCTTTGGATGGGCGTGGCTGTCGCCGCAAGGCCTGTTCGGTCTGGGCGGCTGGAGCCCGCTCAGCCGCGGCGTCGCCGCCAGCCTGCTCGTCGGCACCGCGCTGCCGCTGCTGCTGGCCAGCTGGCGCGGCGCGGCCGACGACCGTCGCGACGGCCCGCTCGATGTCGCGGCGGTGAAGCGGCTGGCCTCACGCTTTCTGGCCACGGATCGCCTCGACGCCGCGCTTCGCGATGCGCCCGCCACCGGGCTGTTGCCGGTGGCGCAGTTGGCCCGTGTGGAGCGCGAACTGGCCGCCGTCGTCGGCGCCTCGTCGGCGCGCCTGCTGCTCGATGCGCTGCGGCAGCCCAGCGGCCCGGCGCCGGAGCAGGTGGCCGAGCTCGTCGACGAGGCGACGCAGGGCTTGCGCTTCAACCAGCAGCTGCTCGAGGTGGCGCTCGAGCACATGAGCCAAGGCATCAGCGTGGTCGACCGCGACCTGCGCCTCGTGGTGTGGAACCGTCGCTACCGCGAGATCTTCGGCTACCCGGACGATCTGCTGCAGGTGGGCCTGCCCGTCGCGGCGCTGGTGGAACACAACCTGCGTCGCGGGCTGACGGGCGATATCGACGTTGCGCGCGGCCTCGAGCAGCGCCTCGCGCACATGCGCGCCGGCACGCCGTACTTGAGCGAGCGTCGCATCGGCGGCGCGGTCATCGAGATCCGTGGCGAACCGATGCCCGGCGGCGGCTTCGTCGCCACCTTCACCGACGTCACGGTGTTCCGCAGCAGCGAAGATGCCCTGCGCCGCGATGCCGAGACCCTCGAAGCCCGCGTCGACGAGCGCACGCGCGAACTCGTGGAAGCCAAGGCCGAAGCCGAACGCGCGAACCAGGCGAAGACGCGCTTCCTCGCCGCCGTGAGCCACGACCTCACGCAGCCGCTGCACGCCGCCCGCCTGTTCACCGATGCCCTGGCCCAGCGCAGCGAGGACGCGGGCGTGGGGCCGCAGGTCGCTCGGATCGCCGGCGCGCTGGAATCGGCGGAAGACCTGCTCGGTGGCCTGCTCGACATCTCGCGACTGGATGCCGGCGGCCTCGCGGCGCAGCCCGTCGACCTGCCTCTGCAGCCGCTGCTCGACGGGCTGGCGCGGGAAGCCGGCGTCATGGCGGAGGCGAAGGGCCTCTCGCTGCGCTGCGTGCCGACGACCGCCTGGGTGCGCAGCGACCCGCAGCTCCTGCGCCGCGTGCTGCAGAACTTCCTCGCCAACGCGGTGCGCTACACGTCGCGCGGCGGCATCGTGCTGGGCGTGCGCCGTCGCGGCCGCGGCGCGCTGGCCATCGAAGTCTGGGACAGCGGCATCGGCATCGCCCCGGAACAGCAGCGCCTGGTGTTCGAGGAATTCCGTCGCCTGCAGCGCGGCGGGCAAGGCCTCGGCCTCGGCCTGGCCATCGCCGACCGCCTCGCGCGCCTGCTCGACGCCCCGCTGGCGCTGCGCTCGCGGCCGGGGCGCGGCAGCGTGTTTTCGATCACCCTCGCCCGCGTGGCGCCGCGCGCTACCGCCACCGCCACCGCCGCGCCCACCGCCGACGCCACCCCCGACCTGCCGCTGCGCGTGCTGGTCGTCGACAACGACACGCTGGTGCTCGACGCCACCCGTCAGCTCCTCGAAGGCTGGGGTGCCACGGTGCGGACGGCGTCGACGCCGGACGACGCCCTGCGGGCGGCCAGCGCGCTGTCGCCGCAGGCTTGGGTGCTCGACTTCCACCTCGACGACGGCGCCACCGGCGACGTCCTGCACCAGGCCTTGGCCCTGCGCCACCCCCGTGGGGCCGGGATCATCGTCAGCGCCGACCACGGCGAAACGGTGCGCCAGGCCGTGCTGGCCGTCGGCGCCACGCCGCTGACCAAGCCGCTGAAACCGCTGCGGCTGAAATCCCTGCTGGCGGCGATGGCGCGGGGCTGAAACGCGAACCGCAGGTCCGCGGTCGGCAGCGCTACTCGCCTGAGAGGCCGCTCAGCAGCACGCCGGCCTGCGTGCGATTGCGCACGCCGAGCTTCTCGAACACGACGGTGAGGTGGGCCTTCACCGTGCGCTCCTGGATGCCGAGCTCATCGGCGATCTGCTTGTTGAGCCGCCCGTCGGCGACGCGCTGCAGCACCTTCAACTGCTGCGGCGAGAGGGTCGCAAGACGCGCGGCCAGCGATTCCGACGCGTCGTCGCGCGGCGTGCGCGCCAACAGCTCGCGCAAGGCCGACGGCATCCACGTCTCGCCGGCCAAGAGGGCACGCACGCCGGCATGCAGTTCCTCGGTGCCGGCGTGTTTGGTCAGGTAACCGCAGGCGCCCATGGCCAGCGCGCGACGCACGGTGGCCGGATCGTCCTGGCCGGACAGGATCGCCACCGCCACGCCCGGATGCGCGGCGCGCAGTTCACCCAAGGCAAGGAGGCCGTGAGTGCCCGGAAGTTGCAGGTCGAGCAGCACGAGGTCCGTGTCCGGCGATTCGGCCAGCGCGGCTTGGGCACCGGCGAAATCGCCGGCTTCATCGATACGCGCGCCGGCCAAGCCGGCGGCCAGCGTCTGCCGCAGGGCCAAGCGGTACAGCGGGTGGTCGTCGACGATCAGCAGGTGGTGCATGGCGGCAGCTTAGCCGCTCACTGCGCCGTCCAACCGCCATCCACCGGCAGGGCCGCGCCATTGAGGTTGTGGGCCTCGCGACGGCAGAGCCACAGTGCAAGGGCCGCGATTTCCGCCGGCAACGTCATGCGCAGGCTGGGCTGCTTTTCCGCCAGCAGCGCGCGGATACCGGTGTCGCGGTCTGCTCCAGCGGCCTTCGCGGCGATCTGCGGCTCGATCAGCGGCGTTTCCACCCAGCCCGGGCACACGCAGTTGGCGGTGACACCGCCCGAGGCGCGCGAGCCCTGCGCGGCCATCTCCAGCGCGGCGACCTTCGTCAGCCCGATCAGGCCGTGTTTCGCCGCGACGTAGGGCGCCTTGTTCACCGACGCGACCAGGCCGTGCACCGAGGCGATGTTGATGACGCGACCAAAGCCGCGCTCGGCCATGCCGGGCATCGCTGCCTTCATCGTGTGGAAGCAGGCACTGAGGTTGATGGCGATCAGCGCGTCCCAACGCTCGTCGGGCATCTCGGCCAGCGATGCGGTGTGCTGGATGCCGGCGTTGTTGACGAGCACGTCCACGGTGCCGACGGCCGCCATCATCGCGCGGATGGCGTCGGGGTCGCGCAGGTCGGCATCGTGGTGCGAAGCGGACGGCGCACCGGCCGCCCGGATCGCGGCCAGCGCCGCGGCGATCTGCTCGGGCGTGCCGAGGCCGTTGATGTGGACCTGCGCACCGGCGGCGCCGAGGGCTTCGGCCACCGCGAGGCCGATGCCGGAGGTGGCGCCGGTCACGAGCGCGATGCGGCCTTCGAGGAATCGATCAGTCATGGCGCCAGCTTGCCGCGCGCGCGGCCGGCCGGCCTTTGGACGAAAGTACGATGGCCCGCACCGCACCGGATCGCAGACTGCCGCGATGATCCCGAAAACACCCTCGCCCGCAGGCCCCCTTCGTCTGGCCTCCGCCCTGCTGCCGATCGCGCTCGCAGCTTCGGCTTCGGTGGCCCGCAGTGGTGCGCCCGCGGAGGCGCCCGCCATCGCTGTCACGCTCGCACTGCCGGCCGACAGCGTCCATCGCGACGGGGACGACCTGCTCACCGCTGGCCTCGGCATCGACGGCCTGCATGGCCCCATCCCCCCGCTGGCGGACGCGAGCGCACCCACCTTCGCCGAGCTGCGGCGCCGCGCGGTCTGGACGAATTGGCGCGGCATCGCCGATGTGAGCCCCGCCGGCGGACTCGGCACGGCCTACGGTGATCTCCGGCCGGTGCCGGGCCGCGAGTTCCACGGCAGTGCGACCGTGCCGGGCGCCACGCATGCGCATCGCCTGCTGCTGCAATTGCCCGACGCTTTCGACCGCGAGCGCCCCTGCCTGGTCGTCACCGCCTCCTCCGGCTCGCGCGGCGTCTATGGCGCGATCGCGCTGGCCGGCGGTTGGGGCCTGCCGAAAGGCTGTGCCGTCGCCTACACCGACAAGGGTGCAGGCACCGACTGGCGGCGCGTTCCGATCGGAAGCGGCGACGATGCGGTGCACGTGCCGCACGCCCATTCCGGCGACCACCCGGAAGCCGACTGGGGCCGCCACGTGCTGCAAGCCGCCGCGTTCGGTCGCGAGGTACTGGTTCGCGAAACGGGCATCGACCCGGACGCGTTGATCGTCATCGCCGCCGGCGTCTCGAACGGGGCGGGTGCGGTGCTGCGCGCCGCGGGCGACGAAGCGGCCGACGGACGCGATATCGACGGCGCACCGCGGATCGACGGCGTGGTCGCCGTCTCGCCCAACATCCATGTCGAGGGCGCGCGCCCGCTGTTCGACGTGGCGACCCACGCCGCGCTGCTGATGCCCTGCACACTCGCCGCACCGCACTTCGATGAAGACGCGCTGCTGCGGCCGGGCGGCGCGATGCCGCCGGCCTATGCCGCGGCCTGCTCGGCGTTGGCCACGCACGGGCAGATCGACGGTGAGGACGTCGCGACTCAGGCCACGAACGCGTGGACCGCGATGCAGGCCGCCGGCTGGACCGACGCGGCGATGCGCGCCGGCAGCTTGAGCGTCGCCTTCGACCTGTGGCGCGCGGTCGCGTCGGGCTACGCCTCGGCCTATCGGCGCACGCCGGCCGAGGCCATGCCGAGCGGCTACCGCTACGCCGTGCGCGACGCGCAGGGCGCGCCTGTTGCCGCCGCACCCGTGGAGGCCGCGCTGTGGTGGAGCGACAGCAGCGGTATTCCGCCCGGCAACGGCGTGGTGCTGCTCGACCCGCCCGGCGACGACGGCCGCATGGCGGGCCTGCTCGGCCTGCGCGCACTGGCGACGGACGACCCCGCAGTGCGCGACGCCATCGCCGCCACCCGCGCCCTGCCGCCTCGCGAGGGCCTGCCGATCCTGCTGCTGCACGGCCTCGACGACGGCCTCGTGCCGGAGTGGGAGACGAGCGCGCCCTACGCCGCGTTCGCCCGCGAGCAAGGCGCGCGCCTCGGCTACTGGCGTATCGAGCGCGCACAGCACTTCGACGCCTTCCTCGGCAATCCGGCGCTGGCCGCCCGCTACGTGCCCCTGATGCCGCAGGCCTACGCCGCACTCGACGCGATGCTGGCGCACCTGCGCGAGGACGCGCCGCTGCCGGGCGACCGCACGATCAACGCGCCGGGGCGCTAGGCCCCGGCGCTTCCGGCTCAGGCTTTCCGGAATGTGATCGTCCCGCCCTCGCTGCTCACCTGCAGGGTGTCGCCGGCGACGAACTCGCCGCCGAGGATCTTCTGCGCCAGCGGGTTCTCGATCTGCTGCTGGATCGCGCGCTTCAGCGGCCGCGCACCATAGACCGGGTCGAAGCCGACGTTGCCGAGGACGTCCAGCGCCTTGTCGTCGATGCTGAACTTGATATGCCGCTCCGCAAGGCGCTTGGCGAGGTAGGCCGTCTGGATGCGCGCGATCTCGCGGATCTGCTCGCGGCCCAGCGGGTGGAAGACCACGATCTCGTCGAGGCGGTTGATGAACTCCGGACGGAAGTGCGACTGCACCACGCCCATCACCGCGGCCTTCATCTGGATGTAGGCAGCATCGCCTTCGCCGCTCAGCTCCTGGATGTGCTGACTGCCGAGGTTCGACGTCATCACGATCACGGTGTTGCGGAAATCCACCGTGCGGCCTTGGCCGTCGGTGAGGCGGCCGTCGTCGAGCACCTGCAGCAGCACGTTGAACACGTCCGGGTGCGCCTTCTCGACCTCGTCGAGCAGGATCACGCTGTACGGGCGGCGACGCACGGCTTCCGTCAGGTAGCCACCCTCTTCGTAGCCCACGTAGCCCGGGGGCGCACCGATCAGGCGGGCCACGGAGTGCTTCTCCATGAACTCGCTCATGTCGATGCGCACCATGGCTTCCTCGGTGTCGAACAGGAAGCTCGCCAGCGCCTTGCACAGCTCGGTCTTGCCGACACCCGTGGGGCCGAGGAACAGGAAGCTGCCGTTGGGACGGTTCGGGTCGGAGAGGCCCGCGCGCGAACGGCGGATCGCATCGGACACCGCGCGCACGGCCTCGCGCTGGCCGACCACGCGGGCCGCCAGCACCTCGTCCATCTTCAGCAGCTTTTCGCGTTCGCCCTCGAGCATCTTGCTGACCGGAATGCCGGTCCAACGCGAAACGACTTCGGCGATCTCCTCGGCCGTCACCTTGTCCTGCAGCAGGGTGAAGCCCTTCGTCTCGGCGGCCTGCGCGTCGGCCAGCTGCTTCTCCAGCTTCGGCAAGGCGCCGTACTGGATCTCCGAGGCACGCGCGAGGTCCTGCCGACGGTGCGCCGCCTCGAGCTCCTGCTTCAGGTGCTCGATCTGCTCCTTCACCTTGGTCGTACCGCTGACGATGGCCTTCTCGGCTTTCCACACCTCTTCCAGGTCGTTGAACTCGCGCTCCAGCTTGGCGATCTCGGCCTCGAGGTCGGCGAGGCGCTGCTTCGATTCGTCGTCCTTTTCTTTCTTCAGCGCCTCGCGCTGGATCTTCAGCTGGATCAGGCGGCGCTCCTTGCGGTCCATCTCCTCCGGCTTGCTGTCGATCTCCATGCGGATGCGCGAGGCCGCCTCGTCCATCAGGTCGATGGCCTTGTCGGGCAGCTGGCGGTCGGCGATGTAGCGGTTCCAGAGCGTGGCCGCGGCAACGATGGCCGGGTCG
>JAIXTZ010000283.1 GCA_027483745.1 Lysobacteraceae bacterium | reverse complement strand
TTCTTGTTGAGCGAACCGACGATGGCGCCTTCGAGCGCGGCGAGCACGCCACGGACGTCCTTGGCGGCGACGCCAGCGGCTTCGGCGATGTGCGCGACGAGGCCGGTCTTGTTCAGCGTGTCCTTGATGGCCTTCGGCGCTGCCGGGGCGGCCTTGGCGGCCTTCTTCGGGGCGGCCTTCTTGGCCGGAGCTTTCTTGACTGCTTTCTTCGTTGCCATGTGATGGGTTCTCGTGAGGTTCCGTGGATCGGCAATGGGACCGGCCCGGCGACCCGAAGGTCGGCTCGGACGTGCCAATCCTCGCCTGAAACGCGGCAAAAGTGAGCCCCCACGCGAAGAAATCGGCACTTTTTTTCGCCTTGGCCGCCGCCGCCGCCCGTCCGCCGCCGTTGACGGCCGCGGATCGGCCTGCTGCCATATCCCCATGCGCATCTGTGTCTACGCCGCTTCGAGCGGCAAAGTCGATCCCGCCTACCTCGCGGCGGCCCGCGAACTCGGCGCCACCTTGGCCCGTGCCGGCTGCACCACGGTGTACGGCGGCGGCGGGCAGGGCCTGATGGGCGCGCTCGCCGACGGCGCGATCGCTGAGGGCGGCGAGGTCATCGGCATCATCCCGAAGTTCATGGTCGACCTCGAATGGGGCCATCCGGGCGTCACCACGCTGGAGCTCGTCGAGGACATGCGCGAGCGCAAGCATCGCCTGCTGACCGGCAGCGATGCCGTCATCGCGCTCCCGGGCGGCTGCGGCACGATGGAGGAGCTCTTCGAGGCGATCACCCTGAAGCGCCTCGGCCTGTACTTCAGCCCGATCGTGCTCCTCAGCGTGAACGGGTTCTACGACGGCTTGCAGGCCTTCATGCGGAAGGTGATCGACGAGCGCTTCATGAACCCCGAACACGCGGCGATGTGGTCGATGGTGGAGCGCGTCGACCAGGTGCTGCCGCGCATCCGCGAGACGCCGCGCTGGGTCGAGAATGCCCGCGACTACGCGGTCGTGCGTTGAGTCCCACCCACACCGAGAACGCCCGTGAACCGATGCCTTGCCGCGATGGTCCTCGTCATTCTGCCGATGGCGAGCTTCGCCCAGCCTCTCGAGAACAAGTGGCGCCTGCAGTTCAGCGGCGACGCCGAGTCCAGCGGCACGCTGGTGCTGGTGATCACGCCGAAAGACGGTGAGCCGTCCCGCGTGCCGGTGGCGGTCGCCGACGGCACCGGGGAGAACCGCGTCGCGCGGACCGTGCGCGATGCGCTGCGCGAGGCCATCGGCGAGGACTACAAGGTCGAGGTCGACGATGGCGAGGATGTGCTGGTGAAGCGGCGGCTCGGCCGGCCGCGCTTCAACGTCGCACTGGAATCGAACGATATCGACGGGGTTCGCCTGAACCTCGATCAGGAATAGCCGGTCGGCTCAGTCGCCGCCATCACCGCCGTCCCCGGCGTCGTCGCCACCGCCGCTGCCGGCGTCATCGTCGTGCGCGTCGGGATCGCCACCCGCCTCGGCGACGGCACCGGCGGGCGCATTGCCGCCGCTGAACCACTTCGGCTGTGCCTTCGGCAGCGCGGCGCTCGCGGCGTCCGCGGACAGGACGAGTTCGCTACGGCGCTCCTCCGGCACCTGCTGCCAGTGGCAGTCGAGCAGCGCGCCTTCGAGGGAATAGAGCAGGTTGAGCGAAGGCTTGAAGCCGGCGCGCTTGAGCTTGATGAAGGCCTCGAGGCTGCCGAGCGCACGCAGGTCGTCGATGGTGCGCACGCCGACCTGGCGCAGCTGCGCGGCCGACTTCGGGCCGATGTTGCGAAGCTTGGCCGGCGCCGCCACCGCGCTCAGGCCAGCGTGTCGAGGAAGGCCGCCGCCAGCGCTTCCAGCCCGCGCTGGTCGTCGGCGTCGAAGCGGTCGAGCACCGGGCTGTCGATGTCGAACACGCCGATGAGCGTGTTGCCCTTGAACAGGGGCACCACGACTTCCGAGCGCGAGGCCGAATCGCAGGCGATGTGGCCGGGGAAGGCCTCGACATCCGGCACACGCTGCGTCTGGCGGGTGGCGGCGGCGGTGCCGCAGACGCCCTTGCCGATGGCGATGCGCACGCAGGCCGGCAGGCCCTGGAACGGCCCGACCACCAGCTCCTTGCCGTCGAAGAAGTAGAAGCCGACCCAATTCAGGTCGGGCAGGGCGTGGTAAACGAGCGCGGACAGGTTGGCGGCGTTGGCGGTGCGGTCGCGCTCGCCGTGCATCAGGCCGCGGGCCTGGTCGACAAGTTGGGCGTACTGCTCGGCCTTGGTGCCCTCGAGGGCGACGGTGGTGAAGGACATGCGTTCTAGAATCCGGTTCAGCGGGCCGCGTCGCGCGGCCGGGGAGGCAACGATGGGGACTGCGGCAGCGGAAGGCAAGGCGGACGGTGACCGGGCGCGGGACGACTTGGGCTTCCGCCGTCGCGGCGACCGCACGACGCGACTCGAGGCTTTCGTCGACGCCGCGTTCGCGTTCGCGCTGAGCCTGATGGTGATCGCCGTGGGCAGCGTGCCGCGCTCGCCGGAGGAGCTGGCGGCGGCGCTCAAGGGCGTTCCCGCTTTCGCCGCCTGCTTCTGGCTGATCGCCAACTTCTGGCGCGGCCATGTCGACTGGAGCGAGCGTTTCGGGCTCGACGACACGCGCAGCCGGCAGTTGAGCCTGCTGCTGATCTTCCTCGCCCTGATTTTCGTTTTCCCGCTCAAGATCGTGTTCGCCGTGTTCTTCGCCTGGATCAGCGGCGGGGCTCTGCCCCCCGGCTTTTCATTCGAAACGATGGTGGACGTGCAGCGGATGTTCCAGACCTTTGCCGTCGCCTTCGGCTCGATGGGCGCGGTGCTGTGGGCGTTGAACCGCCATGCATGGCGGCAGCGCGAGACCGTGGGTTTGGACGCGGCCGAAGTGCTCGCCCTGAGGCTGGTGATGCGGCTGTGGGCGATGTTGCCGCTGTTCTCCGTGCTGTCGCTGGCTTTGAGCCTGTGGACGGAGTCGCTGCGCTATGGCGCGCCAGGCATGATCTTCTTCGTCATGCATTTCGCCCAAGTCGTCCTCCGGGTGCAGCATCGACGCCGCGTTGCGGCCGTTTTGGCATCCTCCGCGTCATGACGATCGCGCTTTTCGTGACCGGCACCGACACCGGCGCCGGCAAGACCTTCACCAGCTCCGTCCTGCTGCATGCGCTTCGCCAGCGCGGCCTGCGCGCCGTCGGCATGAAGCCCGTGGCCAGCGGCAGCGAACCCACGCCCGAGGGCCTGCGCAACGAGGACGCCCTCGCGCTGCAGGCGGCGAGCGAGCCTCGCCCCGACTACGCGCTGGTGAATCCGTGGGCGCTGCGCGAGCCGACGGCGCCGGAGATCGCGGCGCGGCTGGATGGCGTGGAGGTCACGATGCCGCCGATCGTCAGGGCGTTCGCGGCGCTCAAGGCGCAGGCCGACGTGGTGCTGGTCGAAGGCGTCGGTGGCTTCCTCGCGCCGGTGAACGCGCAGCTCGACCAGTGCGCACTGCCGCGGGCGCTGGGCCTGCCGGTGCTGGTGGTGGTCGGCTTGAAGCTCGGCTGCATCAACCACGCGCGGATGACCGTCGAGGCCGTGTTGTCCCGGGGCTTCACCGTGCTGGGCTGGATCGCTTCGGACGTCGAACCGACGATGCTGTTCCCCGACGACTACTTCGAGACGCTGAAGGCGGCGCTGCCGGTGCCGTGCTTCGGTCGACTGCCGCACGCGCCGGGGGTGGACCCGGCGGCACTGACGTCGTACCTCACGCTGCCCGAGGGCTTTCCTCAGCCGAGCTGAAGCGTCGCGCGGTCGCCCGAGGCCGGACGGAACACCGAGACGCGCACCAGCAGCGGCATCGACGGCTGCAGTTCGCGGGCGATGAAGGCGCAGAGGTTCTCGAGCGTGGCCGGGCCGATGCCCTCGACCTCATCGAGGAAGCGGTGGTCGAGGCGGTCGCGCAGGGCCGCGAGCTCGCGGCGCACGACACCCAGGTCCACCACCATGCCGGTCTCGCGGTCGGGCTCGCCGCGCAGCGTGATCTCGGCGTGGTAGGTGTGGCCGTGGATCCGCTTGCTCGATTCGATCTCGCCCTCGACGTAGCGGCGCAGCGTGTGCGCGGCTTCGAAGTAGAAGGCTTGGCTGAGTTCGGTGGGCATGGCGGCAAGGACCGGGGCAGGCGCGCATTCTGCCACGGGTGCCCCCGGGGCCCGGCTCAGGGCCCGGCTCAGGGCCCGGCGAGGAAGGCCGCCATGCGGGCCGCCGTGGCCTCGGGTTGGGCCAGCATGAAGCAGTGCGAGCCTTGGATCGCGTCGACGCGGACGTGGGCATGCCGGGCGGCCAGCCGTCGGGCGGAAGGACCGACAAAGGGCAGCGTGCGGTCCCCGTGGATGAGCAGGGTCGGCGTGGCGAGCCGGTCGAGCTGCCGCCACAGGCCGACGGGACCGGAGCCGAAGATCGTGGCTTCGATGCTCGTCGGGCACTTCAGCGTGACGCCCTCGCCGTCCTCTCGCAGGCCGTGCTCGACGTAGGCGCGCAGCGCGTCGTCCTGCCAGTCCGCGAACACGCCCCGGCCGCGGAAGCGGGCGAAGGCCTCGTCGCGCGACGCCCAGCGCGTGCGACGACGACGGGTGGCGCGCACCAGGGGCAGTGCGCCCTGCAGCCCCGTGCGGTCGAGCAGGGCGACGGTCGCCCCGACGAGGGGGGTGTAGATCACCGGGTCGAGCAGGACGATGCGTCGGAACAGCGTCGGGTCGGCGGCCGCCATCAACGCGGTGAGCACCCCGCCGAAGCTGTGGCCCACGGCGAACACCGGCACGCTGGGCGTGGGGTGGTGGGCACGGAACGCACTCGCCGCCATCGCCGCGTTGGCGTTCCAGCCGAGGAAGCGCTCGCCGGGATCGCTGTCGCCGTGGCCCTGCGCGTCGCAGAGCCACAGGTCGAAGCGCTCGGCCAAGGGCTCGAGCATCGGCGCGTAGGTGCGGGCGCACAGCCCGTTGCCGTGCAGCACGTGCAGCAGCGGCAGGCCGCGCGGCGGGGTACGCCAGCCGCGCAGGGTGAGGCCGTGGTCCGGGTCGGCGTGCTGCCAGCGTTCGAGGTCCAAGATAGATCGCTTGCAATTGAATTGCGCGCAATATACGTTGCCGCCATGCCCCGCCGCCAGTCCGCTGCTCCGCTGCCCTCCGAGGCGCTGCTCGCGCTCGACCACCAGCTGTGCTTCGCGCTGTACTCCAGCTCGCTGGCGATGACCAAGGCCTACCGGCCGCTGTTGGCCGACCTCGGCCTCACCTACCCGCAGTACCTCGCGATGCTGGTCCTGTGGGAAGACGACGGCCTCACCGTGGGCGCCCTGGGCGAGCGCTTGTTCCTCGATTCGGGGACGCTCACGCCGCTGCTGAAGCGCCTCGAGGCCCAGGGCCTCGTCGAGCGCCGTCGCGGCCGCGAGGACGAGCGCAGCGTCTTCATCCATCTCACCCGCGAGGGCCGCGCACTGAAGCGCCGCGCCGTGTCCGTGCCCGAGGCGATGCTCTGCACGCTGGACTGCGGCCTCGCTGAACTCCAGGACCTCGTGACGCGCCTCACCGCGCTTCGCAACCGCCTTGCCCCCACCCCCACGACGGAGACCCCGCCATGACCCTGCAGCACGCCCTGTACACCGCTGAAGCCACCTCCACCGGCGGCCGCGACGGCAAGACCGCCGCCAGCGACGGCCGCTTCGAACTCGCGCTCAGCACGCCGAAGGAACTCGGCGGCGCCGGTGGTCCGGGCACCAACCCGGAGCAGCTCTTCGCCGCCGGCTATTCGGCTTGCTTCATCGGTGCCATGAAGTTCGTCGCGAATCGCGACGGCATCAAGATGCCGGCCGACGCGAGCATCACCGGCAAGGTCGGCATCGGCCCGATCCCGAACGGCTTCGGCATCCGCGTCGAGCTGGTCATCGCGCTGTCGGGCCTCGACGCCGAAGCGGCGCGCACGCTGGTGGATCGCGCCCACATCGTGTGCCCCTACTCGAACGCCACGCGCGGCAATGTCGACGTCACCCTGACGATCGCCTGAGCCAAAGCGAAGCCTAGCCGCGCTCCGCTCCCCCTCGACGCCACCGAGGGCGGTGCGGGTGCCCAGCGCGCGTCGACCTCAGGCGTTGTTGACCTGCTCGTCGACGCGCTCGAGGATCTCCTGCAGTTCGCGCGTCACCCGGTCGCGATCGAAGTGCAGGGCACTCTCCTCGCGGATGCGTTTGGCGATCCTCGCGCCGTGCCAGAGCCCGAGGGTCAGGCAGCCGGTGTTCACCGTGTCGAGTCGTGGCCACAAGGCTCCGGCGGTCGGCAGGTCGGGCACTTCGGCCTGCAGCTGGCGCACCTGCTTCGCCAGCGATCCGAGGTAAAGCATCAGTCGGTTGCCCGGGATGCGCAGGCGCTGAAGCGTCGAATCCGGCGGCTCGGCGGCGTTCATCCACGCGTGGCCGATGGCGCGCGCGACGCTGCATTCGGCCGCGTCGGCGTCGAAGGGCTTGACGAGGTAGTGCTCGACGCCGAGGCCCATGGCTTGCTTGACGGTGCCGACGTCCGACGCCGACGTGACGAGGACGAAAGGCAGATCGGTCAATCCGGGGTGCGCGCGCACCTTGCGGAGCAGCTCGAGGCCGTTGAGGCGCGGCATGTGCAGGTCGCTCAGCACGGCGGCCGGCGTCATGCCGCCGAGCAGTCGTTCCCAGGCGTCCGCACCGTCCTTGGCCTCGACGGGCTCGAGCATCTCGAAGCGCGACATCAGGTCGACGAGGGCCATCCGTGACACGGCGTCGTCATCGACGAGCAGGATCTTCATGGCGTTCTCCAAGGGCGTCGGGGTCCAGCAGGTTCAGCAGATGCGGGGTCTCCGCGTCGATAAAGGCCCAGTCCTCGCGATCGGCGGCCTTTTCAAGCTCGCCCGAGAGTCGATGCAAGGCGCCGTCCGGCGCGAGGAAGCCGGCGCTGCCCTTGATCCCGTGGAACTGCTGCGCGAGTTCGATGGCGTGGCGGGCCTCGAAACTCGCGACCAGCGCGCGCCGACGCTCGGGAAGATCGGCGAGGAAAGCCGTCCACATCCGCGAGCGCAGGGGGGTGGGCGCGGCCTTGCGTGGTGCCGCCATGGCGGGTGCGCGCTCGGGAGGCGGCTGCGTGGACGGTGCCATGGCTGTCGGATCCTCGATGCCGAACAGCGCGTCGAGCACGGCGGTGGGGGGCGCGTCCTGCGGTGGCAGCGGGCGGCCTTCCGCGAGCAGACGGCCGATCATGCGTTCCAGCAGGGCGTGGAGCTCACGCTCGTTGATCGGCTTGGAGAGGAATTCGTCCATCCCGGAGTCGAGGTAGAGCCGCCGATCCTCCGACGTGGCGTTGGCCGTCAGGGCAATGATCGGGAGTCCCCGGCGATGCACGCGCACATGCTCGAGGCCGCCGGCGCGGATATGCCGCGTGGCGGTCGCCCCATCCATCTCCGGCATGCGCCCGTCCATCAGCACAAGATCGTAGTCGCGACGGGCGAGCGCATCGATCGCCAGCTTGCCGTTCTCGACGATGTCGACGTCGTGGCCGCGGTCCTCGAGCAGGGTGCGGATGATGATCTGGTTCGTGGGGTAGTCCTCGGCGCAGAGGATGCTCAGGCGGTGGGTGTGCGCCGCCTGCGCGTCGTCTTCGCCGCTGTCGGGCGCGGCGCCCTCGGGCAGCGGCAGCTCGAACCAGAAACGCGTGCCGAGGCCGGGCGTGGATTCCGCGTGCATCGACCCGCCCATCAGCTCGACCAGGTTGCGTGAGATCGCGAGCCCGAGGCCGGTGCCGCCGTACTTGCGCGTCGTCGACGTGTCACCCTGGATGAAGGCGTCGAAGAGTCGCTGCATCGCCTCCGGTTGGATGCCGATGCCGGTGTCCTGCACGGAAAACTCCACCATCGGCATGCCATCGTCCCGAAGGCGGTGGCGGACGTTCACGGTCACGCTGCCCATTTCCGTGAACTTGACGGCGTTCCCCACCAGGTTGACCAGCACCTGCCGCAGCCGCGTGGGATCGCCCTTCGACCAATCCGGAAGGCTGTTCGCGAGGTGCACCTTCAGCATCACGCTTTTTGCCGACGCGCGGTCGGCCATCAGTTCGTAGAGGTCGTCGACCACCGCGCGCACGGAGAAGTCGACGCTCTCGATCGCCATCTTGCGGGCCTCGATCTTCGAGAAGTCGAGGATGTCGTTGATGATGGTCATCAAGGCGCGGGCGTTCTCCTGCGCCAGCTCGATCTGGTCGCGCGTCCCCGGCGAGAGATGGCGATCGCGCAGCGCGAAGCCCTGCATGCCGATCACGCCGGCCATCGGCGTGCGGATCTCGTGGCTCATCATCGCCAGGAACTCGCTCTTCGTGCGGTTCGCCTGTTCGGCCTGGTCGCGTGCCCGGTCGGCCGCGGTCTTCGCCTCGAGCGCGTCCTGCAACGCCGACTCCGCGAGCTGCTCCAGCGTCTTCCGTTCGGTGAGGTCCTGCACGACCACGACCGCCGCCTCTCGATGGCCGTCGACCGACGCATCGGTGCGATGCACGGCGATCCAGCGGCGCTCACCCCCTGGCCTCGTGATGGCGATATCGCCAGCCGCGGCCAAGCGCGGGTCGACCGGCCCGTCCTGCAGGGAGCCCGCCGTCACGCCGAGGATGCGGTGCAGTTCGGGATTGGCCATGACGACGCGCCCGTCGCCTTCGATCATCAGGCCGATGGGGGCCGAATGGAACACGGCATGCTGTTGGCTGTACAGCTCCGCGATGGAGCGCGTCCGCTCGTGGACCAGGCGCTCAAGACGTTCCCGGTAGTTGCGCCTCGCCAGCGAGTGCTGGATCTGGCTCGCCATGAACCCCAGAACCGACTGGTCGCGTTCGGTGTAGACGACGCCATCCGAATAGCACTGGACCACCATGGCGCCGACCACCTCGCCGTCGACGAGCATGGGGACGCCCAGCCAGTTCTTCGCGTCGCTGCCGATGCCGCGCAGCTCGCCGCGCACCTGGGTCGCCACCTCCGCCATCGTGCCGCGCAGCGAGCGGCCACCCGTGAGAAGGTGCCAGGTGAGGCCGTTCCTGAGGTTGTCGAGGGGAACGTCGCCGAAGATGGCGTCGTCCTGCTCGTCGGCGTAGTAGTCGAAGCGGATGGTCCCGTGCTCCCGGTTGACCGAGACGATGTAGAAGTTCCGCGCATACATCAGCCGTTCGACCACGCGATGCATGCCTTCGAGCATTGCCTCGTCGCTGGGCGCATGGTCGGCCAGCTCGCTGATGTCGAACAGCGCCTTCTGCAGGCGCTCTTTCTCGCCGATCTCGGCGATCTGCGCCGCAAGCCGGCCGCTTTGGCGGTTCCACTGCGACGCGAACGCCGTGGCGAACAGCCCGAATGCGAGCATCGAGCCGCCATAGGCGGCGACGAACAGGGGCCCGCTGCGCGGTGCCGCGATGGCCGTGACGGCCGCCAGCATTCCGGCCATCAGCGCCCAGGCGTCCCGTTGACGCAACAGGAGGAAGTTGACCGCCACCAGCGGGAACGCGACGAAGAATCCGTGGTCGCCCAGCCTTGCCGCGGCCCATACCGAGAACGCCGTGCCGGTGAGGGTCATCACGTAGGTCGCGACGATCCGCCGCCCGGTCAGGAACACATGCACGAAGCAAGCGAGTGCCAGGCCTGACGTGCCGAACTCCGCGATCGCGACGCCCCATTCCCCGCGCGCGGCCCGGACGACGGCGAAAGGCAACAGCACCGCGCCGGCGACGAGCGAGAGCATCATCAGGATCGTGGCGCGATGGTCGTCGTGCATCGCGTCCCATCGCTGGGCCCATGAACGGATGGATGGCATCGCACACCTCCGCCGGAACGCCGGGTCCGCGGGGCGCGGACCCAGGGTTCGAGGCTAGCCCGCGCGTCGCGGGCCGCGAGTCGGGAAAAGCCCGATCGCGGATCGTGCGTTGGATCACGATGGGCCGCGGTCGCCCGGCGATTGCAAACGGGCAACCGTGATTGGCGTCGAAGATCCGAACACTCGTGGGCCCCGACGCCCCGCCGCGCGTGGCGCGGACTACCGTCGGTCCAACCGGGCAGCCGGCCCGGATCGAGGAGGACGCCATGAGCATCCACGGCCCCGAATTTGATGCCAGTACGCTGGAGGCGCTGACCGGGGACGACCCGCGTCAGCTGCGTCGCTTCTACGTGATGTTCCGCGCGGTGTGCCGATGGCAGCACGATGGCTTGCGCCGCGAGGCTTCGCAGGGGCACTTCATCGAAGCCGGGCTGTGCGCCAAGCGCTTGAAGATCGCCTGCTTCACCGTTGGTGCGCTCGGTTTGGGCCACTCCTACAGCCGGATCGAGTCGATCGCCAATCGTTGGGACGGTGCCGAGCTCCGGGCGAGCCTCGCCGATGTCGAGCCGCAGCTCGAGCACACGCTGGCAAGCCTCGGCGACATCGCCGAAGGGTTTGCCCGCCGTCCGGTCGTCGAGGCGCGGCCGTGAACGCGTTCCGGAAGGCCCGCCTTCTGGTCATCGGCGAGGGCCCGGCCGAGGTCGAAACCCTGCAACGCCAGCTGGCCCCGGAATTCGACGAGGTCCACGGCGGCTGGCACGCCGACCGCTTCGCCGAGACTTTCGATGCCCTTCGCCCCGACGTTCTGGTCCTGGCCTTCCCGTCGCTGGTCCAGGCCCATCAGGCCTACCTCGGCCTCCAGCTCGCCAGCCGCGAGGTGCAGGCCGGTCGCCACCGCAGCGTCCTGCTCTGCCACAAGGACGAGCGGGACGAGGTGTTCGCCCTGTGCGAGCGGCGCTACTTCGACGACTACGTGTTGTTCTGGCCGAACGTCGTCGACGGCCATCGCTTGGTGATGGCCATCCTTCGCTGCCTCTGGGAGCTGCGCCGCTCCGGAGAGCACCGCTCGCAGGCGCAGGTCGCCGTCCGGGCCCGGGATGTCGCCGAGGCGTTGCCCGGCCTGGAGGCCACCTCGCAGCGCGTGCACGATCTTGCCGGGCGCGCACGACAGGCGTTCGAGAGCGCGCGAAGCACGGTCGAAGACGCGCTTCGAGGTGTCGAGCACCACGTCGATGCCTGGAGCCCCGACGCCCTTCGGCAACACGTCCGGCAGCTCGCCACGGAGCGCATCGGCCCGACGTTCGACGAGACCGCATCGGCCCTCGTGCCTCTCGCACAAGCGTCGGGCGAGCTGCAGGTGGCCATGGCCCGGCAGTCGATCGCGGTCGGCGGCCTGGTCGACGCCGCGGCGCCCATGCGCGCGCGCGTCCTCGTGGTCGACGATGATCCCTTCCAGCGGGAGCTCATCGCGCATGTGCTCGCCGACCTCGGTTACGACGCAGATGCCGCGGCGGACGGGCTGGCAGCGCTTGCCGCGCTCCATCGACACGCCCCCGACCTCGTCCTGATGGATGTGCTGATGCCGCGCATGAGCGGCATCGAGGCACTTCGTCGCATCAAGGCCGAGCCTCCGTTCGACGCCATCCCGGTCGTCCTGATGTCCGGCGACTCGGCCAACGTCGACATGGAATCGGGTGTCCTCTCCGGGGCCTGCGATTTCCTGACCAAGCCCGTCACCCGGCCGGTGCTCGAACGCAAGCTGGCGCGCGCCCTCTCGGCCCGGCGCGGGCCGGTGGGTTAGCCTTGGGCACCGAGGCCATGGACCGGGAGCCGACGATGCCCGCGATCGTCTGGGTGGTCGACGACGACGAGCCGCTGCGGAGCCTGCTCGTCGATGTCCTGCGGGCGTTCGGTTTCGATGCTCGCGGTGCCGACGGCGCCGACGCCTTCCTCCGTGACTTCACGACGGTGGGACGAGGGCAGCCTCAGGTGCTGTCGATCGACTACGCGATGCCGGGCATGGACGGCATCGCCTCACTCCGACGGGCACGTCTCGCAGGTTTCGACGGGCCCGCGCTGATGCTTTCGGGCGCCGTCGATCTGCCCCACGCCGTCGAGGCCATGCAGCAGGGAATGCTCACGGTGTTGCCGAAGCCGGTCGATCTGGAAGCCTATGCCCGCGAGATCGGCGAGGCGGTGGCGCTCGCTGAGCGAGAGCACCGCCGTCGTGCGGAGCGCGCGCGGGAGGCGGCCCGCTTCGCGGCCTTGACCAGCCGCGAGTCCGAGGTACTCATCGCCTTGGGCGAGGGGTTGATGAACAAGCAGGTCGCCGACCGCCTCGGACTCAGCGTCAAGACGGTGGAGACGCATCGCCACCACCTGATGGAAAAGCTCGATCTCCACACCGCGGGCGCGCTCATGCGGTGTGCCGTCGAATACCGGCTGCGCTGGGCCATCGAGGGCCGCGACGCCACGCACTGACCCGGTGGCGGCGCACTGCGCCACGCCACCTCGTCGCGCGATCCGGACCCATCCACCGTGCCAGCTCGGGTCATCGCGGCCCCCGGCCTGCCGCGGGGATCGGGATCAACGATGCCCGGCGTCGTCGAGGCGTGGTATCGGGAAAAACCGCGGGCGCGGTTCACCACACCAGGTCGTCGGGTACGGCGAACTGCGCGTAGTAAGCCTCGTCCTCGCTGCTGCCCGCGACGGGCGCGGTGTCGGTGGCGCTGCGGTTGTCGAGCACGATGAGCTCGGGCACCCGCTCGCGCACCTTCTCCGCCGCGAGGCGCGGCAGCAGCGCCACGCCGTCCTCGAAGCGCACGATCACCAGTTGCCCGTTGGCGAGCTGGCGCCGCGTGGGGTCATCGACGAGTACGCTGCGGATCGCGCCGTCGATGGGGTAGCGGTACTCGATGTCACCCTTCGTGACGATGCGCTTGTCGAGCGTGATCTGCCGCGCCTGCGCGCGCAGCGCCTTGGCCTGCGCTTCCGCCTTCTGCGCGGCGGCCAAGGCCCGGTCACGCTCGATCTTCTCCTCGCGGGCGCGTTCGGCCTCGCGCTGGATCTCGGCAGCCGCCGATGGCGCGTCGCCGCGCCGTGCCTTCTCCTGCTCGCGCGCGGCCTCGGCCGCCTTCGACTTCTTCGCGAGACCGGCCTTGAGCAGCTGTTCCTGCAGGGCGTTGAGCTTGGCCATGGGTTGCCTCGGTGGAGATTCTGACCGCCAAGGATAGCGTCGCCGTCGTCCTCGACGGCATGAGTTCGCGAAGCACTGTTTCGCGACCGGTCTCGTGGCGGGTATCGCGTCGCGGGGTAGCGCCTCGGGTCGCGCGTCTTGACGCTCAGGCTGGGCTGGCCAGCCCTGCGCCGAGCACCAAGACGGAGAACAGCAGCCAGTCGTTGAGGATGTGCGCGCCGGTGGAGACCCAGAGGTTCTTGGTCATGATCCAAGGCAGCGTCAGCACTAGGCGCGCCGAGCCGATGATCACGACGCACTGGATGACATTCCAGTCGTAGGTCGGCAGGTGCAGCAGCCCGAAGATCAGCGCCGACACCAGCCAGGCCGCGATGACGCCCGCCTTGCGCCCCATGCGTCGCCGATGGGTGCAGAGGTGGAGGATGGCGAGGAAGGGCAGCACGGTGAGGATCTCTTCGCCGAAGAGTTGCGGCAGCGTCTTCGCGAAGAACGCCACCAGACCCACCGCGTCGAGTTCCGCCAACCCGGCGGCGGACGCGTTCGGCGTCACCGTGGTGAAGTGGCCAACCATGGCGCCGACGCAAAAACTGACGACGACGTTGAGCAGGGCGAACCCCATCATCAGGCGGATCTCTCGGCCGCCCACCTTGCCAAAGAGTGTCCGCCAGTGCTCCGGCGCGACCTGCGCCAGCGCCACCATGGGAATCAGCGGCATCAGCACGGCGGGAACGAGCGGGCCGAGCAGCGTGCCGCCGGGCCAGTCGATGGGCAGCGCGAGCACGAGGAATCCGACCGCGATCGCCGCCATCACGATCAGCCACTGGGTTCCCGAAAGAGCGACCGGTGCGCCGTTGTAGAACGGGAAATCCCGGTTCTTGTCTTCCAGCCACAGGAACGTGTCCGTGCCTGCGGCCGGTGTGCCGATCGTCGACGTCATCGCTGCCTCTCCCCCGAGGTGGCTGCCGTGGCCGTAAGGTCCGCCGGCGTCGACGCCAATCTACGCCAGGCATTGCCGCGATGCCGCGATGCCGCCGCTCAGTCGGCGGTGTCGTCGTCCAGCGCGTGGTAGCGCAGCGCGGCGAGCGGGATGATCTGCATCGCCTTCTCGTGCGTCGCCTCCAGCCGAACCGGCGGTGCGACGCCAGCCTCGAAGGCCTGCATCCAGCGCGAGGCGCAGACGCACCACGAATCGCCCGGCTTCAGACCGGGGAAGCCGAACTCGGGCCGCGGCGTGACGAGGTCGTTGCCGGCGCGAACGGAGAACTCGAGGAACTCGGCGGTGACCTTCGCGCAGACCGTGTGGCTGCCTTGGTCGTTCTCGTCGGTGCGGCAGCAGCCGTCGCGGAACCAGCCGGTTTTCGGGTCATGGCTGCAGTCCTCGAGCGGGGTGCCGAGGACGTTGAGGGGGCGGGGCGGCGGGGGCATGGCGATCCTCCGGGCACAAAAAACCCCGCAGAATCGCGGGGTTAGATGGTGGCTATGGGTGGACTCGAACCACCGACCCCAGCATTATGAGTGCTGTGCTCTAACCGGCTGAGCTACATAGCCACGGGG
>JAIXTZ010000160.1 GCA_027483745.1 Lysobacteraceae bacterium | reverse complement strand
TCGCGCTGAGCCACGCCGGCATAGACCTCGGCGGCGTCGGCCATCTGCGGCACCCACTTCGGGCTCACGAAGGCGGTGGCCTCGACCGTGCCGAGGCCCGTGGCGGCGAGCTTCTCGATCAGCGCGATCTTGTCGGCGGTGCCGACCAGCGTCTTCTCGTTCTGCAGCCCATCGCGCGGGCCGACTTCGACGATGCGGACGAACTCCCGGCTCATTCCAGGACCACCAGCACCGCGTCGGCCTCGACGAAATCGCCGGCGGCCGCGCGCACTTCCTTGACGGTGCCGGCGCGCGGGGCCTTCAGGCTCAGCTCCATCTTCATCGCTTCCATCACCGCGCACTCCTGGCCTTCGGCCACGGTGTCGCCCGGCTTCACCTTGGCCAGCACCACGCGTCCCGGCATCGGCGCCTTCAGCGAGCCGTCGCCGCCGGCACCGGCCTTGCCGGCGAAGGCAAAGGCACCGAGGCGTTCGACCAGCCAGCGCTGCGTGCCGTCGTGCAGCAGCACGGAACTGGCATCGACATGGGCGCGGGCCAGCACGGCGGCGCCGTCGATGCGGGCCGAGGCGCGGCCGTCGTCGCCAAGGCGCAGGCCATCGACGCGGATCGCCGCGGCCTCGCCCTCGAGCGTGATCGCATAGTCGCCGCCGTGGCCACGCGCGTTCAGCACGTGGCGGACGCCGGCGGCGTCGAGCACGAGGCGGCGTGCACCGCCGTGGCCGAGGCGCCAGCCGTCGCTGATGGCCCACGGGGACGTCGGGTCCGATCCCGTCGCGGCACGCTCGCGCGTGGCCTGTTCCTCGCGCAGCAGCACCGCGGCGGCGGCGAGGGCGAGCAGCGGCGCGGGCGGCGGCGTGGCCGGTGTGAGCACCTCGTCCAGCGCGCGGTCGAGGTAGCCGGTGTCGATCGTGCCCTCGACCACGCTCGGGTGCCGCACGAGCGCTTCGAGGAAGGCGATGTTCGACTTCGGGCCGCGGATGTCGCATTCGGCCAAGGCTTCGCGCAGTCGGGCCAGCGCGCGCGGGCGCGTCTCGTCCCAGACGATCAGCTTCGCGATCATCGGGTCGTAGAAGATCGTCACCGTGTCGCCTTCCACCACGCCGCCGTCGAGGCGCACGTGGGCGGAGGGTGCTGGCAGGCGCAGGCGCTCGAGCTTGCCGGAGCCCGGGAGGAAGCCGGCGGCCGGGTCTTCCGCATACAGGCGCAGCTCGATGGCGTGGCCGTGCTGGCGCACCTCGTGCTGCGCGAAGGGCAGGGCCTCGCCGGCGGCGACGCGCAGCTGCAGCTCGACGAGATCGAGCCCGGTCACCAGCTCCGTCACCGGATGCTCGACCTGCAGGCGCGTGTTGATCTCCATGAAGTAGAAGCCGCCGTCCTGCCCGACGATGAACTCGACGGTGCCGGCGTTGACGTAGTCGATGGCCTTCGCCGCCTGTACGGCTGCCGCGCCCATCGCCTCGCGAAGGTCGGTGTTGAGGAAGGGCGAGGGCGATTCCTCGACGACCTTCTGGTAGCGGCGCTGCGCCGAGCACTCGCGTTCGTTGAGGTGCAAGGTGTGGCCGTGGGTGTCGGCGAACACCTGGATTTCGATGTGGCGCGGCTTCTCGACATAGCGCTCCAGCAGCACGCGGTCGCGGCCGAAGGCGTTCTTCGCCTCGCGCTGGCAGCTCTCCAGCGCCGCGGCGAACTCACCCGAGGCGCGCACGATGCGCATGCCCTTGCCGCCGCCGCCGTGCGCGGCCTTGATCATCAGCGGGTAGCCGATGGCGTCGGCCTCGCGCTGCAGAAGCTCGGGCGACTGGTCGGCGCCGGTGTAGCCTGGCACCACGGGGACGCCCGCGGCGTGCATCAGCTCCTTGGCGCCAGCCTTGCTGCCCATCTTCCGCATCGAGGTGCCCGAGGGGCCGACGAAGGCGATGCCCGCCGCGGCCACCGCGTCGGCGAAGTCGGCGTTCTCGGAGAGGAAGCCGTAGCCCGGATGGATGGCCTGCGCGCCGGTCTTCTTCGCCACCTCGAGGATGGCGTCGCCGCGCAGGTAACTGTCGCCGGGCGCTGGGCCGCCGATGCGGTGGGCCTCGTCGGCGAGGCGCGCGTGCTGGGCGTCCGCGTCGGCATCGGAGTAGACGGCGACGGTGCGGATGCCGAGCTTGCGCGCGGTGCGGATGACGCGGCAGGCGATCTCGCCGCGGTTGGCGATGAGCAGGGTGTGGAACATCACTCGCCCTCCCAGTAGCCGAGGTTGTCGGCTTCGCGGTTGCGCAGCCGGATGGCCTGCGGCACGCCGTGCTCGTCGCGGCCGAGATGGTGCGAGGCGCCGGTCTTGCCGGAGTCCGGGTACTGGTAGAGGTCGGGGGAGATCATCGTGCTCACGGCGAGGTAGCGCAGCGTCGCGCTGGCTGAGGTGTTGCGGATCTGGTGGGCCGTTTCCGGCCCGCCGACGGGGCAGGCGATGACGTCGCCCGTGCGCAGCGGGTAGCGCTCGGCGCCGACGCGGAGTTCGCCTTCGCCTTCGAGCACGAGGAACATCTCCTCGTTGCCGTAATGGTTGTGGGCGGGGAAAGCCGCCTTGCCGGGCGGCACGATCGTCACGTTGTAACCCAGCTTCTGCGCACCGATGCGGGGCGAGATCGGGGCCACCATGGCGCCCTGGTACTTCTCCGGGCTTTCGTCGGGCGGGGCGGTGATGAGGCGGGGCGTCAGCGCATCGAGGTTGACGACCGGGCAGGGGCGCTCGCTCATGGCTTTAGCCCACCCAGCGCGGCGCGCGCTTGTCGAGGAAGGCGCCCAAGCCTTCCTGGCCTTCCGGCGAAACGCGCAGGCGCGCGATCAGCTTCGCGTTCTCCGCGTCGATGCGCTCGGCGTCCTCGCGCGTCAGGCCGCCCATGCGCAGGGCGAGCGTCTTCGCTTCCGCCTGCGCGATGGGGCCGCCCTTGCCCAGCCAGTGCAGCTCGCGGTCGACGGCGTCATCGAGCTCGCCGGCCGGCACGCAGCGGTGCAGCAGGCCGATGCGCGCGGCTTCCGGCGCCTCGAAGACTTCCGCGGTCTGGAACAGCTTGCGGGCCTGGCGGGCACCGATGGCCGCCACGACGTAGGGCGAGATCACCGCCGGCACGAGGCCGAGCTTGGCCTCCGACAGCGAGAATTTCGCGCCCTCGACCGCGATGGCGATGTCGCAGCAGGCCACCAGCCCCAAGCCGCCGCCGTAGGCCGAGCCGTTGACGCGGGCGATCGTCGGCTTCGGGAAGAAGTTCAGCGTGCGCATCAGGCGCGCGAGTTCCAGCGAGTCGGCCAGGTTCTCGGCTTCGCTGGCCTTCGCCATGCCGCGCATCCAGTGCAGGTCGGCGCCGGCCGAGAAGGTGCTGCCTTGGCCGGTGAGCACGAGGGCGCGCACCGAAGCATCGGTGGCCAGCGCGTCGAGCATGGTGTTCAGGGCGCCAATCAGGCCGGCGTCGAAGGCGTTGTGCACCTCGGGGCGGGCCAGGGCCAGCCAGGCAACGGCGCCGCGCCGCTGCAGGTCGATGGGATGGGACACGCGTCCTCCGGAGGGGGATGGGCACCGGCCAGAGCCGGAAGCCCCTGATTCTAGCGACTGCGCCGGGGTCGCCCACGTCGGTGCGGGGTCGGCGCGCCGAGAGGCAAAGGTCTATAATGAGAACTATTCTCAAGGACTTGCCCGTGACGCTTCTCGACTTGCCTTCCGGCAGCACCTCCACCGTCGCCGCCGTCCACGACGTGCAGGCCAACGATGCGATCGCTCGGCGGCTACGCGAGCTCGGGTTCGTCGCCGGAGAGACGGTGCGCGTGGTGACGCGGGGTCCCTTTGGCGGTGATCCGCTGCTGGTGCAGATCGCCGGCACGCGTTTCGCGCTGCGTCGCGTCGAAGCGGCCCGCGTGCAGCTCGTTCCGGAAGCCGGGGTGACGCCGTGATGCGCGTCGCGCTCGTCGGCAACCCGAACTGCGGCAAGACCGCGCTGTTCAACCGCATCACCGGCAGCCGGCAGAAGGTGGCGAATTACGCCGGCGTCACCGTCGAGCGCAAGGAAGGCCGCGCGCGGCTTCCTTCGGGCCGGGAGCTGGCTCTCCTTGACCTGCCCGGTGCCTACAGCCTGCATGCCGCCAGCCTCGACGAGGCCGTGACCCGCGACCTGCTGCGTGGCTTCTATCCTGGCGAACCGGCGCCCGACGTGCTGCTCTGCGTGGTCGATGCCACCAACTTGCGCCTGCACCTGCGCTTCGTGCTCGAGCTGCGTGCGCTGGGCAAGCCGATGCTGGTGGTGTTGAACCTCGTCGATGCCGCCGAACGGCGCGGCATCGCCATCGACATCGCGCGTCTGTCCGCGGAGCTCGGCGTGCCCGTCGTGCCCACCGTCGCCGTGCAGCGCGGCGGTGCGGATGCGCTGTTGGCCGCCATCGACGCCGGCGAGGCGCGCCTGCCACCGGCCGCCGCGACGAACGTCATGCCCGATGCCGAGGCCCTGCACGCCGAGGTCCATCGCCTGCTGGATGCCGCCGTCCGGATGCCTTCGGCGGGCCTCACCACCGAGGACCGTCTCGACCGCATCGTCTTGCACCCGGTGTTCGGCTTCATGCTCCTCGCGGCGGTGATGTTCCTGATGTTCCAGGCGGTCTATGCCTGGGCCGAGCCGCTGATGGGGGGCATCGAAGCCGGCACCGCGTGGCTGGGGTCTACCGTGGCGGCGTGGATGCCGGCCGGGCCCCTGAAGAGCCTTGTGGTCGACGGCGTGATCGCCGGGCTCGGTGGCGTGGTGGTGTTCCTGCCGCAGATCCTGATCCTCTTCTTCTTCATCCTCGCGCTCGAGGAGAGCGGTTACCTGCCCCGCGCGGCCTTCCTGCTCGATCGGGTCATGGCCGGCGTCGGCCTGTCGGGGCGCAGCTTCATCCCGCTGCTGTCGAGCTTTGCCTGCGCCGTGCCCGGCATCATGGCCACGCGCAGCATCCAGGACCCGCGCGATCGCCTCGCCACCATCCTCGTGGCGCCGCTGATGACCTGCTCCGCGCGGCTGCCGGTGTACGCGCTGCTGATCGCCGCCTTCATCCCGCAGCGCGAGGTGTTCGGCGTGTTCAATCTGCAGGGCCTCGTGCTGTTCGCGCTATACGCCGCGGGCATCCTCTCGGCGCTCGCCGTCTCCTGGGTGATGAAGCGTTGGCGCCGCGATACGCGCGAGCACGCGCTGTTGCTCGAGCTGCCGGCCTACCGTTGGCCGAACCCGCGCGACGTCGCCATCGGCCTGTACGAGCGCGCGGTGATCTTCCTGAAGCGCGTGGGCGGCATCCTCCTGGCGCTCACGGTGCTGCTGTGGTTCCTCGCCAGCTACCCTGCGCCGCCCGACGGCGCCACCGGTGCGGCCATCGACCACAGCTTCGCCGGCATGATCGGTCACGCCATCGTGCCGCTGTTCGCACCGATCGGCTTTACTTGGCAGATCTGCATCGCGCTCATTCCGGCCATGGCGGCGCGCGAGGTGGCGGTCTCGGCGCTGGCCACCGTCTACGCCATCAGCGCCGTCAGTGACGACCAGGCCGGCGCGCTGGCGCCGCTGATCGCCAACGACTGGTCGCTGGCCACGGCGCTCGCGCTGCTGGTGTGGTTCATCTATGCCCCGCAGTGCGTCAGCACCCTGGCCACGATCAAGCGCGAGACCAACAGCTGGCGGCAGACCGGCATCGCCACGACCTACCTGTTCGCGCTCGCTTACGGTGCGACCCTGATCACGTACCAGCTCGCCGTCGCGATGGGGGCGGGGTGATGCTGCAGGAGTTCGTCGTTGGGCTGGTCGTGCTGGCCGCTGCGGCCTTCGTGCTGCACGACCGCTCGCCAAGCCTCAGCCGCCGCCTGCGCGTCGCGCTGGCCGTGCCGCTGGTGCGCGAGGGGCGGCCGGCGTGGATGAAGCGCGCAGGGCGGTGGATTGCTCCGCCGAGGGCGGCCGTTGGCGGCTGCGGTGGCTGCGGCGGTTGCGAGGCGACGCGCTGACGCGTATCGCCGGAGCGTCCGCTCAGGGAACGATCAGGACCAGGAACCAAGCGATCGCGACCATCCAAAGGGCGGCGAACGTGGGCCCCCAGCCCTCGGGAGGCGTGCCCTGTTCGCGAAGTGCGCGCCGTTGGACCACCCGCTCGACGGCGAAGGCGGCGACAACGCCCATTGCCATGCCGAACCGGTTCAAATCCAACAGCGAGACGGCTTCGATCGCCAAGCCCGCGTGCAGCGTCGTGGTGCCCAGCAGCAAAACCAGCACCAGCAGCGGAACGACCTTGGGTTTACTCGCCCAGGCCAGCGCGAAACCGGAGAAACCCAGTGCGAGGTTGGCGCCGGTTTCGGCGGGCCATCCAGCCAGAGGCAGCAGCGTCGCGGGCGCCACCAGCATCCAGCGGTAGAGGGTCCAGGTCCGGCGCTGGATCCAGGGCCAGAGTCGGCCCATCAGGATCGCGAACGCTTCCAGAAGCCATCCGAAGGCCAAGCCCAGCAGCCACAGGGTGGCCGTGGTCGCGAGTGTCGCGCCGGTGGCGATCGCGCCCGCCGCCAGCAGCCCTTGGATGGGGGACGCGGGCTCCTGTGTCAGGCCGTACGCCAGCAGCGGGGCGCCCAACCCGCCGGCCAGCAGGATGCGCACGGCGCTCATCAGGGTCTTCGGTCCGTTGACCCCCGCCGGTGCCGCCAAGGCCAGCAGCAGGTCGAGGTTCGGCACGTCGACTCCGGCCGCCTGCCAGCGTCGCAGCCGGAGGGCGTGTGGCCCCAGGTGTGCTTGCGCGTCGCGCTGGCGATTCGGTGGCAACAGGTCGAGAAACACGCGCCAGCGCGGCACGTCGTCGATGGCGTGCTCGAGCAGCGCCGCCTGCCGTCGCGTCAGCACGCGTCCGCGCCCGTCGAGGCTCTGGCGGATCTCGCGACGCAGCGTCTCGCGCTCGGCGTCCAGCGTCTCGGCGTCCAGCTCGGACGCCAGCGGCGAAGCGAAGGGCGTTTCGTGCGGGGTCTCGATGCCGCTCGCCATGCGCACGAGCGAAGCGTCGATGTGGTCCAGTGCGGGTGCCAGCGCGGGATGGCGGCGCAGTCGCGCATCGACCCCGAAGAAGGCCAGCACGACGGCGATGTTGTCCGCCCTGGGACGGATCGGCACGACGTGCTCGGCCAAGGCATTCACGACATGGGGGATGAGCGCCCACTTGAGGTCGATCGAGTACAGCTCCGGATGGTCATCGAGCCAGCGGTTCAATGCGTCCGGCCGGTCGGTCGATAGGCGGGGCGCCAGCGCGTCGAAGAACGCCGCGAAATCGAAGCCGCGCGCCTCCTGCGACGCTTCGGGCTCCGGCGTCTCGGGCAGCGGCGGTGGTGCCTCCGCCGGGCTCTCGACGGGTCGGCCGAGCTCCGGCAGGGCCGCCGGTTCCGGCTCGGGGGATGCGTCGGTATGCCCGGAGACGGCCTCCGCATCGCGCTGCCGTGCCGCGGCCAGGGCCCACTCGTAAGCGTCGTTCAGCCGCTGGAAGCCGATGGGATCCTCGTCGGGTCGCGAGGCTTTCACGGCCCGCGCATAGGCCCGCTTGATGGCTTTCGCATCGGCGTCGTCGGCAACGCCGAGGATCGCCCACGGCGTCGCCGTCATCGATGCCGCCGTCCGTCGAGGGCGTCGAGCGCCTCCTCGAACGACGCGCGGTGGCGAGCCACGAGCTCGCGGTCCTGCGTCATCAGCGCCGACTGGAACTGCAGGATCATCGCCTGCAGCTGCTGCCGATCCTCGCCGAGGGCCTCGGCGTAGAGTCGCTCGGCCCGGGCGACGATGGCGATGTTGGGCTGCTCGTCGCGTGGATGGATCTTCAGCGCCGCCAACTCGGCCAGCCGCGCCTTCACCTCGGCGTCGTCGAGCCCGCTGCCGTCTTGCACGATGACCAGTTCGCGCACGATGCCGGACTTCTGGACCTTTGCCTCGACCTGCAGCACGCCGTTGATGTCGTACGTGAAACGTACGTCCATCGCCCGGTCCTCCGGGCGGCCCGGCGGCAGCGGGATGTCGAGCGAGCCCAAGGCCACGTTGTGCTCGACGCGGGGGTTCTCGCCCTGGAACACGTGCAGCTTCACCGAGGTCTGGTTTGCATGCACGGGGCTGTACTCGCGGACTCGGCTCACGGGGACCGTGCTGTTGCGCTCGATGATTGGGTCGAAGTGCCCGTCGCTGCGTACGCCGTTGCCGAGGTCGATGCTGATGGCGACGCCGAGCGAGTGCGGGCAGACGTCGGTGAGGACGATCTCCTCCAGCGCCTGGTCGCGCCCCTTCAGGCCCGCGGCCACGCAGGCGCCGTGGGCGATCGCCTCGTCCGGGGCGACATGACGCAGCGGCAGTCGGCCCAGCAGGCGCGCGGCAAGGCGCGAAAGCTGCGGCATCCGCGAGGCGCCGCCCACCATCACGATCTCCGCGAGGTCGGGGCCACGCAGGCCCGCATCGCGGATCGCGCGTTCGATCGGCGCGCGCATCCGCGCCACCAGTGGCGAGATCACCTCGTCGAAGCGGTCGGGGTCGAGCGCAACGGAGTACTCCCGGCCGCCCAGCGTCAGGGTGATCTGGGCCGGTTGGCCGGCGCAGAGCTGGCGCTTCGCGACTTCCGCGCGCTGCCGCAGCAGGCTCGCCTCGCCGGCGGGCAAGGTCGTGCGGAGCACGCCGGTTTCGACGAGGACGTGCTGCTCCAGCGCCTCGGTGAAGTCGTCACCACCAAGGAAGTTGTCGCCGGCGCTGGCATGCACCTTCACCACGCCATCGAACAGCTCGAGGATCGAGACGTCGAAGGTGCCGCCACCGAGATCCAGCACGAGGACGTGGGCGTCGTCGAGCTTCTCGGCCAAGCCGTACGCCAATGCGGCCGCCGTGGGTTCGTTGATCAGCCGCTCCACCGTCACCCCGGCGAGCTCTCCGGCCCTGCGCGTGGCGCGCCGCTGTGCGTCGCCGAAGTAGGCCGGCACACTGATGACGGCCTCGATTGGGCGGATGCCGAGCGCGGCTTCGGCGTCGTCCAGCAGCGAGCGGATCACCAGCGCCGACAGCTCCTCGGGACGATACGCCCTCTTGCCAAGGGTCGTTTCGCGCCGGCTGCCCATCCAGCGCTTGAAGCTGGCGACGCTCTGACGCGGGTGGCTGATCACCCGCTCCTTCGCGGGCTTGCCGATGAGCAGCGTGCCGCCGTCGTCGACGCTGATCGCCGAGGGCGTCAGCAAGTCGCCGTGCGCATTCGGGAAGAGTCTGGGCTGTCCATCGACGAATGCGCCGATGAGGGAGTGCGTGGTACCGAGGTCGATGCCGACAATCATGGAAACCGATCGTCCTTGAGCGGGGGGCGTGCGGAAATGGGAGGGGGCGGCGCGGGAGCGATTACATCCGGAACACGCCGTAGCGCTGCTCGGTGGTGGACGTGCGCTCGATCGGCGCGTTCAACGACGCCGACAGCGCGAGGCCGAGCACGCGGCGGGTATCGGCCGGGTCGATGATGCCGTCGTCCCACAGGCGCGCGGTCGCGTAGTAGGGGCTGCCCTGCGTCTCGTACTGCTCGCGGATCGGCGCCTTGAAGGCCTCTTCCTCGTCGGCGCTCCAGGCCTTGCCGGCGGCCTCGAGGCCGTCGCGCTTCACCGTCGCCAACACGCTGGCGGCCTGCTCGCCGCCCATCACCGAGATGCGCGCGTTCGGCCACATCCACAGGAAGCGCGCGCCATACGCGCGGCCGCACATGGCGTAGTTGCCAGCACCGAAGCTGCCGCCGATCACGACGGTGAACTTCGGCACGTGCGAGCAAGCCACGGCCGTCACCATCTTCGCGCCGTCCTTCGCGATGCCGGCGTTCTCGTACTTCTTGCCGACCATGAAGCCGGTGATGTTCTGCAGGAACACCAGCGGGATGTTGCGCTGGTTGCACAGCTCGATGAAGTGCGCGCCCTTCAGCGCGCTCTCGGCGAACAGGATGCCGTTGTTGGCCACGATGCCGACCGGGTAGCCGTGCAGGTGGGCGAAGCCGCACACCAGCGTGGTGCCGTAGCGCGCCTTGAACTCCTGGAACTCGCTTCCGTCGACGAGGCGCGCGATGACCTCTCGGATGTCGAAGGGCTTGCGGGTGTCCTTGGGCACGACGCCGTAGAGCTGCTCGGCCGGGTACATCGGCTCGCGCGGGGGCTGCGTCGCGACCGTCGGCGACTTCTTGCGGTTGAGGTGGGCCAGCACGTCGCGGGCGATGGCCAGCGCGTGGCGGTCGTCCTCGGCGTAATGGTCGGCCACGCCGGAAATGCGTGTGTGCACGTCGGCACCGCCGAGCGCTTCGGCATCGACCACTTCGCCGGTCGCGGCCTTCACCAGCGGCGGGCCGCCGAGGAAGATCGTGCCTTGCTCCTTGACGATGATCGACTCGTCGCACATCGCCGGCACGTAGGCGCCGCCGGCGGTGCAACTGCCCATCACCAC
>JAIXTZ010000168.1 GCA_027483745.1 Lysobacteraceae bacterium | reverse complement strand
CATGTCGGGCGCGCCGACCATGAGCGGGATCATCCAGTTCGCCAGGCCGACGAACGCCGGCATGACGGCGCCGAAGATCATGACCAGCGCGTGCATCGTGGTCATCTGGTTGAAGAACGCCGGATCGACCAGCTGCAAGCCGGGCTGGAACAGCTCGGCGCGGATGACGAGCGCCATCGAGCCGCCGACCAGGAACATGACCAGCGAGAACACCAGATAAAGGGTGCCGATGTCCTTGTGGTTCGTGGACAGGAACCAGCGCTCGAAGAAGCTCTGCTGGTGGCCGTGGTCGGCGTGGTGGGTATCAGCGTGCGTGTTTGCCATGACGGGACCTCTCTGGCTCAACCCTGCGGACCGGCGACGGCCGGGACGGCGGAAGCGGTGCGTGCGGTGGTGTCGTCTACCGACTTCATCGCGGCGAGACGGGCCTGGAACTCAGCCTTCGGCACCGCTTCGACGACGATCGGCATGAAGCCGTGATCCTTGCCGCACAGCTCGGCGCATTGACCGCGGTAGATGCCGGGCTCGCGGATCTCGGTCCATTGCTCGTTGACGATGCCGGGGATGGCGTCGCTCTTCCAGCCCAGCGCCGGCACCCACCACGCGTGGATCACGTCGTCGGCGGTGATGATGAAGCGGATCTTGGTGTCGGTCGGCAGCACCAGCCGGTTGTCGACGTCGAGCAGGTAGTTGGTGTTGTCCGCTTCGGACTTGTCCACCACCACGCCGCTCTGGCGCAGGCGGTCCGACTGGCGGTCGAGGCGGCTGGTGAAGCTGACGCCCTCGCCGACGTACTCATACGTCCACAGCCACTGCTGGCCGACGATCTTCACCGTCATCTCGTGGTCTTTCGTGTCGTAGGCCTCGATGACCTTCACGGTCGCCGGATAGGCCATGACCACCAGGATCAGGGTCGGGATGGCGGTCCAGATGATCTCGAGCTTCGTGCTGTGCACGAAGGTCTTGTCCGGCACGGCGCCCTTCGACTTGCGGAACTTGAGGATCGAGTAGGCCATGGCGCCGAACACGACGACGCCAATGACCACGCAGATGCCGAGCATGATCATGTGCATCTCGTAGGCGCGCTCGGCCGTCCGGGTGACGCCCGGCGTCATGTTTAATTGCCACGGCTCCGCCTTCTCGGCAGCCCAGGCGAGCGTGGCGCCAAGGCCGGCCACGAGGGCGGCGATCGCGTGTTGGGGTCGGAACTTCTTCATGCCGATGACCTCACCTCAATGTTCGTTGGCCGGCGCGCGGCCCGAGGCCGACGCCAACATCCACCGCAACCGCTCCGCGAGCTCGCTGCGCTCGCCGGGCGGCAGGAAACTGCCGATCTCCACTTCGCGTCCCTGAGACCCCAGCCGCAGGTGGTCAGGCGCGTCACGCTCGCCGTCCGTGGTCAGTCGCACCCAGTACGGATGCGCCTCGAACACCGCGGCGTCATCGGGCGAACGGCGCACTTCAACGCGCCCCTCGCCCACAACGATCCGCTCGTAGCGGTCGCCGGATCGCCACACCCAACGCAAGGCCAGCGCCACGATGGCCAGGTCCAGCAGCGCGAACCACGGGGCGAATGCATTGCCCAGCGCGGCGCTGTAACCCGAGACCGCAGCGACTGGCAGGGAGATCAGCACGAAGAGGACAACGAACTGCCGTGGCGACAAAATGCGGCGAGGGCGCAGCATCAGCTGCGCCTCGGAGCCTTGAGCCGACGGCGGCAGTTCATCGATCACGGTGCCCGTGCCAGAAGACCCTGCGACAGGATGACGCAGTTTACGACCCGACCCTCGCAAGGGGCAAGCAAAGCCACGTGAGTGAAGGCCGGGAGGGACACTCGGCAATCCCCGTCGGAAGTCAAACAGCAGGGGGTTACGGGGGTTCGGGACGGCGGGCACACTTCCGCCTTTCCTCACCGCTGCCGGTCACCGCGTGAAGCCCATTCTCAGCCCCGAACTGCCCGCCGCGCCGGGCCCCGCGCGTGAACGCACCACCGCGGCCTACGCCCGCGACGAGTCCGACCATCTGGCCGAGCTGCTGGCCACTGCGCGGCTGCCCGCCGACGTGCAGGCCGGGGTGCAGGCGACCGCCGAAGCCTTGGTGGAACGCACGCGCGTGCGCGCCGCGGACCCGGAGCTCGTGCAGGCCTTCATGCGCCAGTACGACCTCAGCTCCGAAGAGGGCGTGCTGCTGATGTGCGTGGCCGAGGCCCTGCTGCGCATCCCCGACCCGCTGACCGCCGACAAGCTGATCCGCGACAAGCTGGGTGACGCCGCGTGGGAGAAGCACCTCGGCGGCTCGTCGTCGGTGCTGGTCAACGCCTCCACCTGGGGCCTGATGCTGACCGGGCGCGTGGTGAGCCTCGCCGAGGACACCCACCGCGACTTCGGCGGTGCCTTCCGCCGGTTGGTCGCCCGGACCGGCGAGCCGGTGATCCGGCTCGCGGTGCGCCAGGCCATGAAGATCATGGGCCACCAGTTCGTGATGGGCCGCACGATCACCGAGGCGCTGGAGCGCAGCCTGAAGGGCGAGAACGCCCGCTACCGCTACAGCTTCGACATGCTCGGCGAAGGCGCCCTCACCACCAAGGACGCCAGCCGCTACTTCCAGGCCTACAAGGACGCCATCGGCGCGATCGGCGCCTCGCTGCGCTCCGTCGGTGGCGCCGAGAGCGTCTTCGCCGCGCCCAGCATCTCGGTGAAGCTCTCGGCCCTGCACCCGCGCTACGAGGTCGGCAAGCGCGCCCGCGTGATGGCCGAGCTCACCCCGATGGTGTTGGAGCTGGCGCAGCACGCGAAGGCGCAGTCGATCGGCTTCACCATTGACGCCGAGGAAAGCGAGCGCCTCGAGCTCTCGCTCGACGTGATCGGCACCGCCTTCGCGGACAAGAGCCTCGACGGCTGGGAGGGCTACGGCCTCGCGGTCCAGGCCTACCAGAAGCGCGCGCCGTTCGTGATCGACGAGCTGGCCGCCCTGGCGCGGCAGGTCGGCCGCCGCATGCCGATGCGCCTGGTGAAGGGCGCCTACTGGGATTCCGAGATCAAAAAGGCGCAGGTGGAAGGCTTCACCGGCTACCCGGTCTTCACCCGCAAGGTGAATACGGACGTCAGCTACCTCGCCTGCGCGCGCCGCATGTTCGCGGCGACCGACGCGCTGTACCCGATGTTCGCCACGCACAACGCGCAGACCATCGCCGCGATCCACGCGATGGCGAACGAGGGCGGCACGCGCCGCGACTACGAGTACCAGCGCCTGCACGGCATGGGCGAGGACCTCTACGCCGAGGTGATCGGCGCCGACCGGCTCGGCGTGCCCTGCCGCGTGTATGCGCCGGTGGGCTCGCACGAGGACCTGCTTCCCTACCTCGTGCGCCGCCTGCTCGAGAACGGGGCCAACTCCAGCTTCGTCAACCGCATCACCGACAGCCGCGTGCGCGCCGCCGACCTCGTCGCCGACCCGGTGGCCACGGTGGAACGCAACGCCATCAAGCCGCACCCGCACATCCCGCAGCCACGCGACCTCTTCCGCTCGCAGAACGAACCCCGGACCAATTCGATGGGCATCAACCT
>JAIXTZ010000047.1 GCA_027483745.1 Lysobacteraceae bacterium | reverse complement strand
GAGAACGACGAGTTCGTGAAGCCCACCGTGATCGAGGGCGCCGCGCCGATGCGCGACGGCGATGCCGTGGTGTTCTTCAACTTCCGCGCCGATCGTGCCCGCCAGATCACCGCGGCCTTCACCGTGCCGGGCTTCGACGGTTTCGTGAAGCCGCGCGCGATCGCGCTCTCGCGCTTCGTCGGCATGGCCGAGTACTCCTCGGAGCTGCCGGCGAAGGTGGCCTATGCGCCGGAAGACCTGCGCGACACGCTGGGCGAAGTGATCGCCGCCGCCGGCTTGAAGCAGCTGCGCATCGCCGAGACCGAGAAGTACGCGCACGTCACCTTCTTCTTCAGCGGCGGCCGCGAGGCCCTGCTGCCGGGCGAATCGCGCGAGCTGGTGCCCTCGCCCAAGGTCGCCACCTACGACCTGCAGCCGGAGATGAGCTGCCCGGAACTCACCGACAAGCTGGTCGCGGCGATCCGCGGCGGCGATGTCGATTTCATCGCCTGCAACATCGCCAACCCCGACATGGTCGGCCACACCGGCGACCTGCAGGCGGCGATCCAGGCCGCGGAAGCCGTCGACACCGCGCTGGGCCGGCTGCGCGAGGCCATCGAGGCCGTCGGCGGCGAGATGCTGGTCACCGCCGACCACGGCAACCTCGAGATGATGCGCGACCCGGAGACCGGCCAGCCGCACACCGCACACACGGTCGGGCCGGTGCCCTTCGTGTACGTCGGCCGCAAGGCCACGCTGCGCGCGGGGGGCGCCCTGCGCGACATCGCCCCGACGGTGCTGCAGTTGATGGGCCTGCCGAAGCCGGCGGCGATGACCGGCGAATCGCTGGTGCAGATCGCTTGATTCCAGCCCGCGCGTTCGCGGCCGGAGCCTTGGCGCTGCTGCTGGCGTCGTCGGCCTTCGTCGCGACGCCGTCCTTCGCGCAGGCCCCCGACCCGCAGCGCGCGGCGCGCGAGGCCGAGGCGCAGGCCCAGCTCGACGCGCTGAAGCGTCGCGTCGTGCGCTTGGCCGCCGAGCAGAAGCGCGCGGAGGCCGAGAAGTCCGAGACGCTGTCCGCTCTGCGCGAGGCCGATGCGCGCGTGGCCGAGGCCCAGCAGGCGCTCGAGGTCGCGGACGCCGAGCAGGCCCGTCTCGGCGAGGCCCTGGCTGCGAAGGAGGCCGAACGGACCGCGCTGGCGGAGGCCCTGAAGGCCCAACGCGAGGTGCTGGCCCGGCTGGTGCGCGCCGCCTATGCCGCGGGCCGCCACGAGCAATTGAAGCTGCTGCTCGCGCAGGACCAGGTCGGTGCGATGGGGCGGGCCCTCGCCTACCACCGCCATGTGCAGGCCGACCGCGCGCGCCGCGTGCAGGGCGTGCTGGCCGAACTCGATGCGCTGGCCACGCTCACCGCCGAGGTGCAGCGCCAGCAGGCCGAGGTGGCGGCGGCAGCCGCCTCGGCGACGGCGGCGCTGGTGGCGCTCGAATCCGAGCGCGAGGCCCGTCGCCAGACCCTGGCGGGCCTCGAAGCCGCGTTCAAGAGCCGCGAAGCGAGGTTGGCGGCGCTCGGCCGCGACCAGCGCGCGGTCGAGGTATTGCTCGCTGAACTCCGCGACGCGATTGCCGACATCCCGAAGCGCCTGGACGACGACCGCCCCTTCCCCAGCCGTCGTGGCCAGCTGCCGTTGCCGGTGGACGGTGGGCGCGTGTTGGAGCGCTTCGGTGCCGCGCTGCCCGGCGGCCTGCAGAGCGACGGCGTGCGTTTCGCCGTGGCCCGCGGCACGCCGGTGCGCGCCGTCGCGCCGGGGCGCGTCGCCTATGCCGACTGGCTGAAGGGCTACGGCCTGCTGCTGATCCTCGACCACGGCGACGGCTGGATGAGCCTCTACGCCCACAACGACACCCTGCGTCGCGGCGTCGGCGATTGGGTGGGGCAGGGCGACACGCTCGCCCGCGCCGGCGACTCCGGCGGTGCGCCGCAGACCGCGCTGTATTTCGAACTGCGCCGCAACGGCCAACCCGTCGATCCGCGCGGCTGGTGGCGCTGAAGCCGCATAATGGCCGCCTCTCCGGTGGACGCCATGCGACTCTCCCCCCTTCCGATCTTCCTCGCGCTCGCCGCCTCAATGCCCCTTCGGGCTCAGGTCGACGCGGCCGTCGATCCGCTGGCGCCCGCGCCGTCGTCGGCCGTGCCGCTCGAGGAGATCCGCCGCTTCGCCGAGGTCTTCCGCACCGTGCAGGAGGGCTACGTCGACCCGATCGATGACCGCACGTTGATGCAGTCCGCGGTGCGCGCGTTGCTGGCCGACCTCGACCCGCACAGCGCCTACCTGCCGGCCACCAGCGCCAGTGCGCTCGCGGACGAAGTGCAGGGCATGTACGACGGCGTCGGCGTGGAGGTCGAAGTTCGACCCGACCGCAGCCTCAAGGTGATCGGCGCGATCGAGGGTGGCCCCGCACACAAGGCCGGCCTGCGCACCGGCGACGTCATCGTCGCCATCGACGGCCGCCCCGCCGGCAGCCGGCGCGAGGCCGATCCGTCGCGCGCCCTGCGCGGCACTGCAGGCACCAGCGTCCGCCTCTCGCTGCTGCGCCCCGGCGAGGCGCTGCCACGCGACGTCGTGCTGGTGCGCCAGAGCATCGCGCTGTCGAGCGTCGGCGGTCGCCTGCTCGAGCCCGGCTACGGCTACCTGCGCATCGGTTACTTCGAAGGCGACACCGCTGATGAATTGAAGCGCCAGCTCGCCGCGCTGCAGGCGGCCTCGGGCGGCCCGCTCTCCGGCCTCGTGCTCGACCTGCGCAACAACCCCGGCGGTCTGCTGACGACGGCCGTCGAGGTCGCCGACCTGTTCCTCGAGGGCGGCCCCATCGTCAGCACGCGCGGCCGCACGGCGGCCTCGAACGTGCTGTACCGTGCCGGTGCCGGCGATGCGCTGCAGGGCGCGCCGATCGCCGTGCTGCTCGACGTCGGCACGGCCAGCTCGGCGGAAGTCGTCGCCGGCGCGCTGCGCGACCAGCGCCGCGCCCTGCTGCTCGGCGCGCGCAGCTTCGGCAAGGGCTCGGTGCAGACGGTCGTCGACCTCGGCAACGGCGACGCGCTGAAACTCACCACCGCGCGCTACTACACGCCGTCCGGCCGCTCGATCCAGGCCGCGGGCATCCTCCCGGACGTCACGCTCCCCGGCACCGCCATCCGCGGCCTGCGCGAGCAGGACCTGCCCTCGCATCTGTCCGGCGATGCCGAGGTGCCCGACGGCTACGCCACTGGCGTGATCGTCGAGGGCGAATCCGCGGTGGCGGAGGCGCTGCGACGGGTGAAGCAGGCGGCCGCGGCGCGGCAGGCGACGGCCCGGCGCGCCACAAGCGCGGGATAACGGTGTAACGCTCGAATCGCGCTCAGCGCACGGCCGCGCTCAGGTTGTCGCGGGCGCGGGTTTCGAGTCGGGCCTTGAAGATGGGCGTCAGGTAGACATCCGACCGTGACAGGAAGCCAAGGAGCACTTGCCTGCGCTTCCATCGATAGACGAAGCCGGGTACCCACGCGTACTCGGCGCGGATCTGGCGGTCGTACTCGGCAAAGCGCTGCGGCGTGGCGCCAAGGATCGCGAGGTCGATGTCGACCAGCAATTGTTGGTCGGGGTCGGTGGGTACGGCGTCGTGGCAGGTAGCCATGATCAGGGCGCGAACCCGCTCGATCACCGCGCCGTCGAGGCCCGCGGCCGCAAGCGAAGCCGCGGCCCAGTCCGCGCTTCGGGGTTCGTTGTCCTTGGCCTTGGGCTGATAGATCGCGTCGTGGAACCAGAGCGAAACTTCGACCTCGCCGGGTGTATTGGCCCGGTCGATCACGTCATCCAGATGCGCGAGGCATTCGGACAGGTGTTGTTGCGTGTGGTAGTGCCTCTGCGGTTCGGCGTACGCGTCCAGAAGCTGTTGCTTCAGGCCTTGCGGCGCTTCGCGCCCGAGGTTCGTCCACGCGCGTTGCCACGACGCATCGAACGCCGTCACATCGCATCTCCCGCTTCAAGCGTCGCGCGCGTCCAGCAGACGAAGCGGGCGTTGTCGGTGCAGCCCATCGCATCGATGACCATGGCATCACTGAAGCCCGGGAACCGTGCCTGGAGGACCTCGAGCATCCCTTCGTCGCCGGTCGCGCCCTGCGGGTAGCCGACGCGCGCCGACGCACCCTCGAAAAGCCACCAGACATCGGCGCCCCAAGGCCCGCTGTCATTGGTCTCGATGGCAACGATCAGCACCTCGCCCCAGCCGATCGATTGTCGTGCGCCGTCCGGCTGCAAGACGCGAACACCAAGCCCATCGTGCTCGACGACCCACTGGCGTTCGAACATCACTGCATCCCGACGTCGTTGCTGCAGGGCCTTGAACCACGCGGCGATTCGTCCAATGAGCGCCTTCACGATCTCTGGCTTTCCTCGATCACCGCGGCTTCGATGGCATCGGGAACGGCGTCACCACCTTCTCGCCGCTGCCGGCGTCGCGGATCGCCGAGCTGCCTTTGCGCTCCACTTCTTCGATGCGGACGATGCTTTGCATCGGCAGGTGCAGCCGCTTGGTCTGCCCGAATTCGTCCTTCAGTCGTTCTTCCGTGGGGTCGAGAACCACGCCCTCGTTCACGTCGAACACGAGGTCGGCCACTTCGGTGAAGCCCCAGAGTGCGCTGCTCTGCACCTCGCGCGCGTAGAGCTCGTAGATGCGCCCGGCGTTGAGGAAGGTGATTTTGTAGATCGCTTTCGCCATGCGCCGAGTATAGGCAGCGCCCGCCAACGTGCCGTGGAGCCGGTACTCAGGCGCGCAGTCGCGACCGCCGTGCCAGCGATTCCCGCACCGCCAGCGCCACCAGGAAGCCAAAGGCGAAGCCGGCGAGGTGGGCCCACCAGGCCACCGCGCCGAAGCTCGGCCCGGCCCAGGTGAACAGCAGCTGCAGCACGACCCACAGGCTGATCAGCGCGACGGCCGGCATGCGCACGAATTCCAGCCAGAGGCCGAGCGGTAGCACGACGCCAAGGCGCGCGTTGGGGAACAGGGCGAGGTAGGCGCCGATCAGCGTCGACACCGCGCCCGAGGCGCCGATGATCACGCGGTCGGGCCGGTCCATCGATAGCGCCGCGACGAAGTTCGACACCGCGCCGCCCATAACGAACAGCAGCAGAAGGCGCCAGGAGCCGAGGGCGCGCTCCGCGGGCAGGCCGAACACCAGCAGGAAGAGCATGTTGCCGAGCAGGTGCGTGCCGCTACTGTGCAGCCCCAAGGTGGTCACGAGGGTAGCGGCGCGCTCCGGCTGCAGCAGGCTTCGCCAGTCTGCGGCCGCGGCCGACAGGGCGCCCCAGCGCAGCAGCAGGGCATCGTGGGTGGCGCGGTCGACGATGGCGAGCAGGGCGAACGCGCCCACGCACAGCAGTAGTACGAACGGCGTGGCCCAGCGCCACTCGACATGTCGCCGTCCGGGGGCATCGATGAACACCATCAGCGCGGCACCCACAGCACGCGGTCTCGCCAGCGCAGGCGCAGCCCATCGCGGCGGATCTCGAGCAGGGACAGTCCCGGCTGCAGCGTTTCGCCTTCCCGGCGGCGCTGGCCGTCGATGATGGCGAAGCGGCGGCTCGGATCGTCGGCGTAAACGTGCATCGACACCCGCAGCGCCGGCATGCCCTCACCGGCCACGTCCGACCAGCGCAGGTCGCCCTCGCGAGGGCCGATGGACGCGTCGACGGCGGCGGGCGTCGACGTGTCGGGCGAGGGGCGGGGCGGCGCTGCGGGCGGCGCTGCGGGCGCCGGTGCGGGCGCCGGTGCGGGCGGCGATGGCGGCGGCGCGGTCCGAGTGGGCTGGGGGGCGGCGACCGGCATCGATGCCGTCGGAGGCGGCGCATACGCCGCCGGAGGCACGGGTTCGACGACGAGCGGCGCGGCCTGTTCCGTGGCAGCCAACGCGGGTGCGGCCAACGCCCGCGTGGTCTCCGCCGGTCCGATGTCCCGAGCGGAACTCCACCACCAGGCCGTCGCGGCCAGCAGCAGGCCGGCGGCCAGTCCAGCCAACGCCATCGGCCATGGCGACGACGACGGCCCCCGCGGCGGGGCGATGTCGCCCAGCAGACTGGGCGGCGCGGCGCGCCGGCGCTCGGCTTCTGAACGACGCAGGGCTTCGAGGATCAGCGACATGGTGGCCGGCTCAATCCAAGGCCCGGCGAAGCCGCGGGCCGTCGTCGCGCTCCGCGCCGAGGGCGCGCAAGGTGGTCGGGCCCGGCACGCCGTCGACGCCCAGGCCGTGCGCGCGCTGCACCCCACGCAGTGCGGCGGTGAGGGTCATGTCGAACTCCGAGGGGCCCTGCGGCAGCGGCACCTGCCGTCGTGCGGCGAGTCGTGCGGCCAGCCAATCGACTTCGGGGCCGGTGTCGCCTTCGGCAGGAATCCTTGCAAGGGCCGTGGGGCCGCGCCAGATCGACAGGTGGCGGCCCTGGAAGTGCCGCTGGAAGTCGACGCGTGCCATGTCGACGGCGATATCGCCCAGCCACAGCCGGACGTGCAGCGCGTCGGCGCCGAGCAGCACCGCCCAGACGCGCCGATCGCCCGGGCCGTGCAGTTCGACCAGTGCGGGCCGCTGCAGCGCCATCAGCGCGTCGAGGCTGGTCGATCCCGTCTGGCAGATCAGGCCGCGCGCCAGCACGGCCGGGCATTCGGCGAGTCGTCCGGGATTGGCCTCGTGCGCGCGCACCGCCCACATGCGCATCAGCTCGATCGCGGCAGGCGCCATGGAACCTTCCAGTTGCTGCAGCCGCGCGGCGAGTGTCGCGGCATCGAGCCGCGGTGGCGGAATCGGCATCGCCAGCTCGGCGCTGAGCGTCGGCGTCGCTGGCATCAGCGCGCGCCGGGGGGCCAGGGCGAAGAGCGCGATGCCGAGAGCGAGCGCCACACCGACCACCATCGGCATCGACGGTTTCGGCAGCCGTCTCAGCGGGCGAACCAGCACTTCCCGCGCGGCGATGTCCACGAGGCGCTCGCCGACCGGATGCTCGTCGCGAGCGTAGCCGGCAAGCAGGGCCCGTTCGGCGATCACGTTCACGAGCCGCGGTACGCCCCCGGCCTGCTGGTGCAGGCGCTTCACCGCGAGGCGCGTGAAGGGGAAGCGCGTGGCTCCGGCCACCGCCACGCGGTGGCGCACGTAGGCCTCGACCTCGTCCGCGTCGAGTGGCGTCAGGTGGAAGCGCGCGGTGATGCGCTGCGCGAGCTGGCGCAGCTCCGGGCGCTGCAGCAGGTCGCGGAGCTCGGGTTGGCCCAGCAGCACCATCTGCAGCAGCTTCTGGGTCGGCGTCTCGAGGTTGGTGAGCAGGCGCACCTGCTCCAAGGCTTCTTTCGAGAGGTTCTGCGCCTCGTCGATGATCACCACGACGCGCAGTCCCTGCGCATAGGCGTCGATCAGGTAGGCATTCAGCCGGTCGTACAGGCCCTTCAGGCTGCCGCGCACCGCGCCGATCTCCAGCCGCAGCTCCTCGGCGATGGTCTCCAGCAGTTCGACGGGGGACAGCAGCGGGTTCAGCACCAGGGCGACGCGCACGTTCCCGGGCAACTGCTCCAGCAGCAGCCGGCACAGCGTGGTCTTTCCGGTTCCGACCTCGCCGGTGAGCTGCACGAAGCCGCCGCCGCCGCCTTGGGTGATGCCGTAGTGCAGGTGCGCGAGCGCGTCGCGGTGGCGCTCGCTCAGGTAGACGAAGCGCGGGTCCGGCGTGATCGAGAACGGCGCTTCGGCGAAGCCGTAGTACTCGAGGAGCATTCGGAGGGATCACCGGGATGGGCGGTAAGCCTGCCATGGATGCCCAGCCCCCGGCACGGCGCTGGCAGGGGGCGGCGGGCTCTTGCACACTCGGACGATGCGATGCGCGGCTCTTCTCTCCCTGGCGTTGTTGGCTGCCGAGGCCGGCGCGGTGGCCGGGGTGCCGTTCGTCCTCGATCCCGCCGAACGCGCCTACCTCGATGCCCGGGGTCCGCTGCGGCTGTGCGTCGATCCCGGCTGGCCGCCATTGGAGAGCATCGATGCGTCGGGGCGCCATGTCGGCATCGGTGCGGACGTGATGGCCCTGCTCGCGGCGCGCGCCGGCATCGAGCTGCGCCTCGTGCCGGCGTCCTCTTGGACGGCGTCGATGGCCAAGGCGCAGGCCCGCGAGTGCGACGTGCTGTCCATGGTCACGCGCACGCCGGAGCGCGAGACCTGGTTCGATTTCACCGAGCCCTACCTTGAGATCCCCGGGGTCATCGTCACGCGCGGCGACGTGCACCACATCACCAGCATCGTGCAGGTGATGGACGAACCGCTGGGGATCATGCGCGGGTTCTCCACCGTGCAGACGCTGCGCGAGCAGTACCCCGGCATCCGGCTGGTCGAGGTCGACAGCTATCGCGAAGGCTTCGAAAAGGTGCAGGCCGGGGAGCTGTTCGGGATGCTCGGCAACATGGCCAGCGTCGGCCATGCCCTGCAGGGCGATGGCATCGTCGACTTGAAGATCGCCGGCTGGGCCGGTGCGTTCACGCGGCCGGCCATCGCCACCCGCAACGACGAGCCGCAGCTGGGCCGGATCTTCCAGCGCCTCGTTGCGTCGCTGACGCCCGAAGAGCGGCAGCCGATCCTCAACCGCTGGCTGGCCGTTCGCTTCGACACCGGTTTCGACTCGCGCTGGTTCTGGCGCACCACGGCACCGGTCCTCGTCGGCCTGCTGGCCTTGTTCGCCTGGTCGGTCTCCCTGCGGCGGCTCAATGCCAAGCTGCGGGTGGCGAACCAGAAGCTCGCCGAGGCCAGCCGGCGCGACCCGCTGACCGGCCTCGGCAACCGCATGCACCTCGACGAGCAGCTCCCCGCCCGCCTCAACCTGTGCGCGAGGAACGGCCTGCCCCTCGTGGTGGCGATGGTGGACATCGACCACTTCAAGCGCGTCAACGACCGCCATGGACATCCGGTCGGCGATGCCGCGCTGCGGGCGATAGCGGCCGAACTGCGCGCCGCATTTCGCCGCGAAGACGACCTGCTGGTGCGCTACGGCGGCGAGGAGTTCGTGGTGCTGCTCACCGGCGGCAGCATCGAGGAGGCGATCGCCCAGCTGCAGGCGTTCCGGGAGCGTGTGGCCGGGATGACCCTCGACGCAGCGGGCGTGCCGCTGCGGCTGACCGTGAGCATCGGCGTGCAGGCGGTGCGCCCGGGCGTCGAGGACACGCCCGAGGCACTCCTGCAGACGGCCGACCGAGCGCTTTACCTGGCCAAGGACGAGGGCCGCAATCGGCTGGTGCGCGCGAGGCGCGGATAAGGCGGGCTCAGCGCCGCCGGCCGACGCCCCAGAGGCCGAACACGCCCAGCACCGCGCCGCCGATGCCCAACAGAATCGGGAGGCCCCAAAGGCCGGTCGTGCTGTCGGGCAGCGCTTCACGCGTCGCCGGATGGACGCGCAGCGGGAAGGCGTCGCCGATGCGGTGACGGGCCTCGCTTTCGGGTTCGTCGCGGCCGCGCGATTGGCCAGCGCCGGTGCGCATCCGGCGGGTGTCGTTCGCCACCGTGTACTCGACCACCGCGGTGAACTTGGTGCAGGCGCGGCGCGGCTTGCGGCCGCAGTGCGCGTTTCGCGATTCGATGTCGACGACGATCCCGCTGGTCGGCACGGCCACGCGGACGAAGTTGGCCCGCTGCACGCCGATCACCCCGGCCAGTGCCAGCAGCGCGAGGGCGAAGAGCATCAGCACGGCCTTCATGGCTTGGCTCCCGCGCCGAGCAGGCCGCGCACGGTCAGCACCAGCCACACGAGGTGCGTCGCAGCCAGCGCCACCAGCCACGCGGTGCCGCTCGGGCCTTCCGCGGGCAGGCCTGGCGCCGCGACCACCACGCTCCAGCCCAGGGTGCTGCGCAGGGCGCTCGGCAGGTCGGCCCAGGCCGCCGATTCGGCGAGCGCGCCGCCGGCCACGTGGAAGCCGGCGATCGCAAAGGCGTAGATCGACAGCAACAGCAGCAGTGCGGCGGCCAGCAGGTGCGGCCCGGCCGCCAGTCGGCGTTCCACGAAGCTCCGCAGCAGGTCGCTACCGGAGACGAGGCGCAGCAACCGCAGCAGGCGCGCCAGTCGCGCCACGATGGCGACGCCGCCCGCCAGCGGCAGCAGCGACAGCACGACGATGGCGGTGTCGAAGGTGTTCCAGCCGTTGTGGAAGAACCCGCCCAGCGGCTTGCCGTGCGCGAGCATCCGCAGCGCGATCTCGACGACGAACCACGCCGTCGAGATAGCGAACAGGCTTTCGAGCAGCCCTTCGAAGGGCTCGGCGACGGCGGGCAGGGCCTCCACGCCGAGCGCCAGCGCGTTCATCGCGATCAGCGCGTTCGTGAACGCAATGAAGCCCGGGTTGGCGACGAAGCGCCGCAGGCGCAGCGGCCCGTGGCCCGCAACGGCCGGGAGGGCCTTCGCCGCAGGCGCGGAGGTCGACCCGCCCGCGCCGCCGCGCTTCGTTCCGCCGCGCTTCGTCATCGTGCGCTTACTCGGCCAGCGTCAGCAGCGAGGCGTTGCCGCCGGCCGCCGTCGTGTTCACCGTGAGGGTGCGCTCGGTGGCGAACTTGGCCAGGTAGTGCGGGCCGCCGGCCTTCGGGCCCGTGCCCGAGAGGCCTTCGCCGCCGAATGGCTGCACGCCGACCACCGCGCCGATCTGGTTGCGGTTGACGTAGCAGTTGCCGACGCGGACGTGCTTCGCGATGTGGTCGATCGTCGCGTCGATGCGCGAGTGGATGCCCAGCGTCAGGCCGAAGCCGGTGCCGTTGATGTCGGCGATGACGCCGTCGAGGTTGTCGGCTTTCCAGCGCACGACGTGCAGGATCGGGCCGAAGACCTCGCGGTCGAGCTGCGAGAGCGACTTCAGCTCGTAGGCGCGCGGGGCCACGAAGCAGCCGTGCGCGGCAGCCTCCGGCAGCGGCGCCATCTTGATGAGGCGGGCTTCCTTGTCCATGCGCGCGGCATGCGTCTCGAGATTGCGCTTGGCGTCCTCGTCGATCACTGGGCCGACGTCGGTGCTGAGCAGGCCCGGGTCGCCGATCACGAGTTCATCCATCGCGCCGGCGAGCATGTGCATCACCTTGTCGGCGATGTCGTCCTGCACGAACAGCACGCGCGCCGCCGAGCAGCGCTGGCCGGCGGAATCGAAGGCCGAGGCCACGGCGTCCTTCACCACCTGCTCGGGCAGCGAGGACGAATCGGCGATCAGCGCGTTCTGGCCGCCGGTCTCGGCGATCAGCGAGGCGATCGGCGCATTGCGTGCGGCCAGCGTGCGGTTGATGGCCCAGGCCGTCTCGTTCGAGCCGGTGAAGGCCACGCCCGCCACGCGCGGGTCGCGGGTGAGGCCGGCACCGACCGTGGCGCCGTCGCCCGGCAGGAACTGCAGCACGTCTTCCGGGATGCCGGCCTCGTGCAACAGCTTCGTCGCGGCGAACGCCACCAGCGTGGTCTGCTCGGCGGGCTTGGCGATCACGCTGTTGCCAGCCGCCAACGCCGCCGCCACTTGCCCAAGGTAAATGGCGAGCGGGAAGTTCCACGGGCTGATGCAAACGAACACGCCACGGCCGTGCAGGGTGAGCTGGTTCGACTCGCCGGTCGGGCCGGGCAGCTTCACCGGCGCGAACAGTTCGCGCGCCTGCAGGGCGTAGTAGCGCAGGAAGTCGACCGCCTCGCGCACTTCGGCCACCGAGGCCGAGAGGCTCTTGCCGGCTTCCTTGACGCACATCGCCATGTACTCGGGCGTGCGCGCCTCGAGCAGGTCCGCGGCCTTCTCAAGGATCACCGCGCGGCTGGCGGCGGGCAGGGCATCCCAGCCGGGCTGCGCCTTCACGCCGTTCGCCAGCGCCTGCTGCACGTTGGCCTCCGAGGCGGCGAGGTACTCGCCCACGGCCTCGCGGCGGTCGGCGGGATTGGTCACCTTCACCGTCGCGCCGAAGCCCGAGGCACCCGGCACCAGCGGCTGGGCCGACCAGGGCTTCACGGCGGCGTTGATCTTGGCGGCGAGGTCGCGCAGCTGCGCGTCGTTGGCGAGGTTGATGCCCATCGAATTGGTCCGGGGTTCGTTCTGCGAGCGGAAGAGGTCGCGCGGCTGCGGGATGTGCGGGTGCGGCTTGATGGTGTTGCGTTCCACCGTGGCCACGGGGTCGGCGACGAGGTCGGCGGCGCGCACGCGGCTGTCGGTGATGCGGTTGACGAAGCTGGAGTTCGCGCCGTTCTCGAGCAGGCGGCGCACGAGGTAGGGCAGCAGGTCCTCGTGCGAGCCCACCGGGGCGTAGACGCGGCAGGGCACCCCGAGCTGGTCGGCGCCGATCACCTCGGCGTAGAGGTCCTCGCCCATGCCGTGCAGGCGCTGGTACTCGTAGTCGCGGCGCGTGCCGCCCTCCTTCGACATCGCGTGGATCGCGGCGATGGTCTGCGCGTTGTGCGTGGCGAACATCGGGTACAGCGCATCGGTGGCCGGAAACATGCGGCGCGCGCAGGCCAGATAGCTGACGTCCGTGTTCACCTTGCGGGTGAACACCGGGTAGCCGCCGAAGCCTTCCACCTGCGCCTTCTTGATCTCCGAATCCCAGTAGGCGCCCTTCACGAGGCGCATCGGCATGCGGCGGCCGACCTGTCGCGCCAGCGCGGCGAGTTCGTCGATCACGAAGGGCGCTCGCTTCTGGTAGGCCTGCACGGCGAGGCCGTAGCCCTCCCAGCCGTCGAGGCTCCGGTCCGCGAAGGCGGTGCCGATGACGTCGAGCGAGAGCTCGAGGCGCTCGCTTTCCTCGGCATCAATCGTGAAGCCGATCGACTGCGCCTTCGCGTGCTGGGCGAGTTCCAGCACCATCGGGGTGAGCTCGGCCATCACCCGCGCGCGCTTGCCGACCTCGTAGCGCGGATGCAGGGCCGAGAGCTTCACCGAAATGCTGGGCGCGGCGAAAACGCTCTCGGCGCCGCCCACGGAGCGCAGCGAGGCGCCGATCGCGCCGATGGCGTCCTTGTAGGCCTGGAAGTAGCGGGAGGCGTCCTTGGTGGTGAGGGCGCCTTCGCCCAGCATGTCGAAGCTGTAGCGGTAGCGGGCGTTCTCGCCCTTGAGGCTGCGCTCCAGCGCCTCGGTGATCGTGCGCCCCATCACGAATTGGTGGCCCATGATCTTCATGGCCTGGCGCACCGCGAGGCGGATCACCGGCTCGCCGGTCCGGGCGACCAACCGGCGGAAGGCACCTCCGAAGTCGCGGCGGGTGTCCTCGGCGAGGCTCACCACGCGGCCGGTCAGCATCAGGCCCCAGGTGGAGGCGTTGACCAGGACGGACGAGGAGCCGCCCAGATGCTTCTCCCAAGCGGCGTCGCCCAGTTTGTCGCGGATGAGCTTGTCGGCGGTCAGCTGGTCGGGGATGCGCAGCAGGGCCTCGGCCACGCACATCAGCAGCACGCCCTCCTCGGAGCTGAGGTCGTACTGGCGCATGAAGGCCTGCACCAGCTCGGGGTCGGCGGCACGGACGCGGGTCCGCTCCACCAGCGCCTCGGCCGTGGCCTGCACCCCGGCCTGGACCTCGGCCGGGAGCCGGGCGGCGGCCAGCAGTTCGGCCAGGTGGTCCGACTCGTCGCGGGCATAGGCCGCGGTGGTGCGTTCACGCGCCGGACCGGGCGCGGCGGGCAGTTCGGGGCTGAGGATGGGCTTCACGCGGGGATCGGCGGCGGTGAGGAAAGGCGGCAGTGTGCCCGCGGCCCCGAACCCCCGTAACCCCCTGCTGTTTGACTCGGGAAATTCCCGCGGTACCGCCTCCCGGGGCCTTCACTCACAGGGCTTTGCTTGCCCCCCCCGACGGCCGGGCCGTAAACTGCGTCACCTTGTCGCAGGTCCGGTTCGCGTCCCACGTGATCGATGAACTGCCGCCGTCGGTTCCCGGCTCCGAGGCGCAGCTTTTGCTGCGCCCTCGCCGCATCCTGACGTCGCGGCAGTTTTTCGTTCTCTTCGGACTGATCTCGGTGCCGGTCGCGGCGGTGTCGGGCTACGGATTCGCTCTGGGCAACGCCTACGCACCGTGGTTCGCGCTGCTCGATCTGGTGATCGTGGCCGTGGCGCTGCGCGGGGTGTGGCAAGCGGGCGACCGCTACGAGCGGATCGTCGTGGGCGAGCAGCGGCTGGAAGTGCGCCGCTCGCCCGATGACGCCGCCGTGTTCCAGTCGCATCCCTACTGGGTGCGACTGCGCACGGAGGGCGTGCGTGACGCGCCGGACCACCTGCGGCTGGGGTCGCAGGGGCGCGAGGTGGAGATCGGCAGTTTCCTGCCGCCCGGCGAGCGCAGCGAGCTCGCGGAGCGGCTGCGGTGGATGTTGGCGGCGGCCTCGGGCCGTGCGCCGGCCAACGAACATTGAGGTGAGGTCATCGGCATGAAGAAGTTCCGACCCCAACACGCGATCGCCGGCCTCCTGGCCAGCCTGAGCGCCCCGTTCGCCTGGGCCGCCGAGAAGGCGGAACCGTGGCAACTGAACATGACGCCGGGCGTCACGGCCACCGCCGAGCGCGCCTACGACATGCACATGATCATGCTGGTCATCTGCGTGGTCATCGGCATCGTCGTGTTCGGCGCGATGGCCTACTCGATCGTCAAGTTCCGCAAGTCGAAGGGCGCGGTGCCGGACAAGACCTTCGTGCACAGCACGAAGCTCGAGATCGTCTGGACGGCCATCCCGACCCTGATCCTCGTGGTCATGGCCTACCCGGCGACCGTCAAGGTCATCGAGGCCTACGACACGAAGGACCACGAGATGACGGTGAAGATCGTCGGCCAGCAGTGGCTGTGGACCTACGAGTACGTCGGCGAGGACGTCAAGTTCACCAGCCGCCTCGACCGTGAGTCGGACCGCCTGCGCCAGAGCGGCGTGGTGGTGGATTCGAACAACCCGAACTACCTGCTCGATGTCGACAACCGCCTCGTGCTGCCGACCGACACCAAGATCCGCTTCATCCTGACGGCTGACGACGTGATCCACGCCTGGTGGGTCCCGGCCCTCGGCTGGAAGAGCGACGCCATCCCCGGCATCGTCAACGAGCAGTGGACCGAGATCCGCGAGCCGGGCATCTACCGCGGCCAGTGCGCCGAGCTGTGCGGCAAGGACCACGGCTTCATGCCGAGCGTGGTCGAGGCCGTGCCGAAGGCCTAGTTCCAGGCCCGCCTCGCCGCGATGAAGTCGGCGAACGACGAGACCGCCCGCACCGCTTCCGCCGTTCCGGCCGCCGCCGGCCCGCAGGGTTGAGCCAGAGAGATTCCGCCATGGCAAACACGCACGCTGATACGCACCACGACGACCACGGCCACCAGCAGAGCTTCTTCCAGCGCTGGTTCATGTCCACGAACCACAAGGACATCGGCACGCTGTATCTGGTCTTCTCGCTGGTCATGTTCCTGGTCGGCGGCTCGATGGCGCTCGTCATCCGCGCCGAGCTCTTCCAGCCGGGTCTCCAGCTGGTCGACCCGTCGTTCTTCAACCAGATGACCACGATGCACGCGCTGGTCATGATCTTCGGCGCCGTCATGCCGGCGTTCGTCGGCCTGGCGAACTGGATGATCCCGCTCATGGTCGGCGCGCCCGACATG
>JAIXTZ010000062.1 GCA_027483745.1 Lysobacteraceae bacterium | reverse complement strand
GTGCAGGTCGGTGCCGCAGATCGCGGTCTTCTCGAGCTTGATCAGCACCTCGTTGGGGCCGATCTGCGGGACCGGCACCTCCTCCATCCAGATGCCCTTCTCGGCGTGGCGCTTCACGAGCGCCTTCATCATCATGCCCATCGCGTGCTCCCGGGGCCCTCGGCCCGAAGGGCGCCGATTATACCGGCGTGCTTCCCCCCTCGCGGTGAGCGGCCTGGCCTGGCAGGGCGATCTGCTGGCCATCGGGCCAGCGGACCGAGGGACGGTGGAACAACCAGCCCTGGACCTTGGCGAAGCCCTGGGCCTTGCAGAAAGCGAATTGCTCCCGCGTCTCGACGCCTTCGGCCACCACGTCCAGGCCGAGCGAGCGGCCGAGCACGCCGATGGCCGCGGCGATCGCATTGCCGAACCGGTCGCCGCTGCCGATGAAGCTGCGGTCGATCTTCAGCCGGTCGGCGCGAAGCTCGCGGAGGTGCGACAGCGAGGAATAGCCGGTGCCGAGGTCGTCGAGGGCGATGCGCACGCCAAGGGCGCGCAGCGCATCAACGATGTCGCGGGCGCGGGCGAGGTCGTGCATCGCGGCCGATTCGGTGATCTCGAGCTCGAGCAGCCCGGGCGCCAGCCGGTTGCGCCGCAGTTGCGCTTCCACGGCGGCGGGCAGGCCGGAATCGAGCACCGAGGCCGCGGACAGGTTCAGCGCCACGGGCACCTCCGGCAAGCCGGCTTCCTGGCGCTCGCGCAGCTGTCGGCAGACGCGGTCGAGCACCCAGCGGTCGATGTCGCCCATCAGGCCGCCGCGCTCGGCGGCCGGCAGGAAGCGGCCGGGCGGCAGCACGCCCTGTACCGGGTGCTTCCAGCGCAGCAGGGCTTCCACGCCGTCGAGGTGGCCGGTCGCGACGTCGAAGATGCCTTGGTATTCGAGGAAGAGCTGGTCTTCGCCGATGGCGCGGTAGAGCGCGCCGACGATCTCGACCTCGTCGGCATCGGAGCGCGCCTGCTCGGGCTCGAAGCGGAGCATGTGCATACCGGCGGCTTCGGCCTTTTCCTGCGCGAGGCAGGCGCAGGCCAGCAGGCTCTCGACGCTCTCGCGCTGCTGGCGCACGGCATACCCGAAACTCACGCTGACCGGATGGCCAAGGCCTTGGGCGACGGATTCCACCTCGCGGCGGCGGGCCAGCACGTCGGCGTCGGCGAGTGAGCCGTCGGCGGTGATCGCGATCGCGAGGCGGTCGCTGTCGATGCGGCCGATGGCGAGGAAGTGGTAGCTGCGCCCCGCGACCAAGGCCTCGCCGACGCGCTGCAGCGCCTCGCGGGCCCAGGCCGGGCCGAGCGTGCGTTCCAGCATCGAATAGCGCTGCAGGTGGACCGCCATCAGCGCGAGCGGCGCACCGCCCGCGGCTCCCTGGTCGATGCGACGGAGGAAGCCATGCCGGTTCGGCAGGCCGGTGTCCTCGTCGAAATGGGCCATGCGCTCCGCCGTCAGCGTTGTGGCTTCGGCCATGGCCTGGGTGCGCTCCTGCACCCACACCAGCATCGCGATGGCCAGGGCCATCACGCCGACAAGCCCGAACAGCTGCAGCCACACCGTGACGTCCGCGCCCCAGGCCTGCCAGTCGTCGACGAGCGTGACGACGGCGTTCACGCCATTGCTGGCGGTGAGGATCACCAGTGACCCCACCACCAGCCCCTGCCCAAGGGTGCGGCCGCCGTCTGGACGGTGTCTCGCCATCAGCACGACGAAGGCCGCGTAGGCGAGGGTCGTGATCAGGGAGCGGATGCCGACGCGCAGGGTGGTGCGCAGTTCCGCGCCGGCCGCGTCGAAGGCCCCGGGCCAGACGAGCGCGATGCCGACGACGACCGCTGCCGCGATGCTCAGTCGGAAGGTCCCGCGGCGAAGCCCTTGCCGGAACACGGTGAGGTACAGCGCAAAGCCGAGGAATGCGAGATGGATGATCGAGGCGGACTGCGAGACCGCGCTCACCAGCGTGCGCGTCAGGACCCATTGCGGTCCTTGGCCCGCGAGCCAGAACGAGAGCATGGACAGCGCGTGGAAGGCGCCAAGCGCTGCGAAGCTGGTCGAGAGGATGCGCCGCGACATGCGCAGCCGGTTGCCCCCCATCTGCGCCGCGACGGCGGCCATCGCGATGGCGATGACCGCTTGCGTGACGCTGAGGAAAACCAGGACCTGGCTGTTCTCCATCGCGATGCCTCAGATCTCGATCCGCAGACCGATCGCGAGCTGGTGTTCGCTCAGGAAACGGTGGCCGAGCCGGTGTCGGGTCTCGATGTAAAACGAGCGGCCCTCGGGGCGCACCCAAGCCAGTCCGAGCGCCGCGTCGACCCACTGGTCGTCGGGCTCCTCGGTGGCAAACCGGATCGGGGTGCCGCCCGCATCGTCGACGAGTCGCACCGTCAGGGTGCGCGAGGGGTCGTCGAGCTCCCGGAGGGCGGCGATCCTGGCGCTGGGTACCCAAACGCCTGATCGCCGCGACAGGGCAGCGGACACGGTCGCGTCCAGCTGGACCCGGCGGGAGCGTCGTTCGCGCGTCGGTACGGCCAGGGCCCAGCCGGCGCCGCCCGTCTCGACGTAGGACGCGATCCTCACCCGCGAATCGTCCATGCCCAGCCCGCTGTCGATCGACACGCTGCCAAGGCTGTCGTTTCGACGCAGCGCCAGGCCGGCCCCTCGTCGTCGCGTGTCGGTCCGCGCCACGGCGTCGCTGGCGACGGATTCCCCACCGGGCAGGATGTAACGAACGCTACGGCGGCTGCGGAGCCGGCCTTCATTCCAGTCGGCCTGGGCCTCGAGGCGCCAGCGCTCGGAGGGCGCCCAAGCCGCGACAAGCAGCGGGCCGTCCAAACGGACGTCGAGGCGGCCGTCCGAGGCGGTGTAATCGATCGTCTCGCGCGTCGACTGCCAGCCGCCGTCGATCGTGAGGGTGTCCGTGGGCTGCCAGCCCGCGCCGAGCAGTACGCCCGTCCGGTCGGCGTCGAAGCCCGCCTCGATCCGCCCTTCGCGGCGCTGCAGGCCGCCGTCGAGCACGCTCGCCCAAGCGCTCCAGCGCTGCGTGTTGGCGCCGGTGGACAACGCGGCCCCGACGGCGTCGTCGCGCTGGCCATCGGCCGCACGCGCGTGGCCTGGCAGCTCCCCGAGCCGCTGCGCGGTGGCCGCTGTGGCGAATCCGTCCGGGCCCGAGGCGCCCAGGGCCGCGCAGCGCACGGCCAGGTCGCGTACCGCGCTGGCGCAGATCGAGGACAGGGCGGCCTGGAGCGCGTCGGCCGGGCGGGATGCCGTCTGCGCCCCCGCCTCCGGCAGGAGGGCCGCCGCCAGCACGGCTGCGAGAACGCGGTTGCCGCCCATGCCCATGGCTTTGCTCCTGGTGTCGAGCCGACACAGTAGTGGGCGCGAGCGAAGGGCGGAAGTCGCATGGGGCCGAGTCACGTGAAATCGCCCCCCGACTTCCGGCAGGGGGGAGGGGGGAGCGTCCCCGCTAGACTCGGGAAGTTTCGTTCGCCAGCCTTCCGCTGCGCCCAATTGTCCGAACCGGGGAACCCTCCATGCGTCGACTTCCGCTTGCCGCCGCCGTCGCGGCCACGCTTTTCGCTTCCGCCGCCACCGCCCGCGAGGGCATGTGGGTGCCGCAGCAGCTGCCCGAGATCGCCGGTCCGCTGAAGGACGCTGGCCTCGAGCTATCGCCCGAGCAGCTCGCCGACCTAACCGGCGACCCGATGGGCGCCGTCGTCGCGCTGGGCGGCTGCACGGCCAGCTTCGTCTCGCCGAACGGCCTCGTCGCCACCAACCACCACTGCGCCTACGGCGCCATCCAGCTCAACTCGACGCCCGAGAAGAACTTGATGGCGACGGGCTTCAACGCCGCGACGCCGGCCGACGAGCTTTCGGCCGGCCCGAACGCGCGCGTGTTCGTGATGGACCAGATCACCGACGTCACCGCCGACATGCGCGCCGCGATCGCGGGTGCTGCCGACGGCCTCGCGCGCCAGAACGCTCTGGAGGCCAAGCAGAAGGCGCTGATCGCGGCCTGCGAGAGCGAGGCGGGCTTCCGCTGCACGCTGTATTCCTTCTTCGGCGGCCAGACCTTCCGCCTGTTCCGGCAGATGGAGATCAAGGACGTGCGCCTCGCCTACGCGCCGCCGTCCTCGATCGGTAACTACGGTGGCGAGGTCGACAACTGGATGTGGCCGCGCCACACCGGCGATTTCACCTTCTACCGCGCCTACGTGGGCCCGGACGGCAAGCCGGCCGCGTTCTCGAAGGACAACGTGCCCTTCCGCCCGAAGCACTGGCTGAAGCTGGCCGACCAGCCGCTCGAGGCCGGTGATTTCGTGATGGTGGCGGGCTATCCGGGCCAGACCAACCGCTACGCCCTGTTCGACGAGTTCCAGAACGTCGCCGAGTGGCAGTACCCGGTGGTGGGCCAGCACCTGAAGAACGTCGTCGCCCTCGTCGAGGCCGCCGGCAAGGCCGACAAGGACGTGGAGGTGAAGTACGCCGCCACGATCCGCGGCTGGCAGAACGCGATGAAGAACTGGGACGGCCAGTTGGAAGGCTTCCAGCGCATCGACGCGCTGGCCACGAAGCAGGCGGAAGAGCAGGCCGTGCTCGACTGGCTGCGCGCCGGTGCCGCCGGGGCCGAGGGCCTCGATGCGAAGGCGGCCCTCGACGCGCATGCCGCGCTCGAAGCGCTCGCCGCGAAGGCTCGCGAGACGCGCGAGCGCGACCTCGTGCTCGGCCAGATCGGCAACACCGGCCTCCTGGCCAGCGTGCGCCAGCTCTATCGCCTCGCCGTCGAGAAGGCCAAGCCGGATCTCGAGCGCGCGCCGGGCTTCCAGCAGCGCGACCTGCCGGGCATCGAGGGCGGCCAGCGGCAGCTGGAGCGCCGCTACGCCCGCAGCATGGAGATGCAACTGATGGCCTATTGGCTCGGCCACTACGCCAAGCTGCCGGCCGCGCAGCGCGTGCCGGCGCTCGATGCCATCGTCGGTGCCGGCAGCGAGGCCGCGATCAAGGCCGGCCTCGACAAGCTCTATGCGGGTACCCAGCTCGAAGGCACCGACGCGCGCCTCGCGCTGCTGACGGCCGACAAGGCAACGCTCGACGCCAGCACCGATCCGATGGTCAAGCTCGCCGTGGCGCTGTTCCCGACCTACATGGCCCTCGAGAACGAAGCGAAGTCGCGCGGTGGTGACGGCCTTCTGCACCGTCCGGCCTTCCTGGCGGCCGTGCAGGCCTACCGCAAGTCGCAGGGCGGCCACGTCTATCCGGATGCCAACCTCAGCCTGCGCATCACCTTCGGCAACGTGACGGGCTACACGCCGCGCGACGGCGTGGCCTACACGCCGTTCACCACGCTGGAAGGCCTCGCGGCCAAGGCCACGGGCACCGAGCCCTTCGACGCCCCGCAGGTGCAGCTCGACGCGATCCGCGAGCGCCGCCACGGCAACCGCGCCGATGCCGCGCTGGGCACTGTGCCGGTGAACTTCCTGTCCGACCTCGACATCACCGGTGGCAACTCCGGTTCGCCGGTGATGGACGCGCGCGGCCGCCTCGTCGGCCTCGCCTTCGACGGCAACTGGGAATCGGTGAGCTCGAACTGGGTGTTCGACCCGAAGATGACGCGCATGATCGCGGTCGATTCGCGCTACATGATGTGGACGATGGAGCACGCCTACCCGGCGCCGCAGTTCGTCAAGGAGCTCGAGGACGCCGCCAAGGCGCGCTGAGGGCCGGCGATCCCCCCGGTGCCCCGCGGGGCGCCGGGCCGGACAGACCGACGAGGGCGGCCCAACGGTCGCCTTCGTCGTTTCCGGCTACGCTCGGCGCATCGAAAGGAGAATGGGCATGCGGGTGATCTTCCACGGAGCTGCAGGCGAAGTGACGGGCTCCTGCCACGAGGTCGAAGCGGCTGGCCATCGCCTGCTGCTGGATTGCGGCCTGATCCAGGGCAGCCGCGCCGACGAGGCGCGCAACCGCGAGGAGTTCGGCTTCGATCCTGAGACCATCGATGCGGTGGTGCTGAGCCATGCGCACATCGACCACTGCGGGCGCCTGCCGCTGCTGGTGAAGCGCGGCTTCCGCGGGCCGATCTGGACCCAGCGCGCCACCGCCGACCTGCTGAAGGTGATGCTGGAGGATTCGGCGAAACTCGCGCAGGCCGATGCCGAGCGCGCGCGTCGCCGTTTGCACGAGGGCCGCGGCGGTCGCGACGACGAGGAGGAACTCGAGCCGCTCTACACCCTCGACGACGTCACCCGGGCGCTCAAGCACGTGCGCGCGATCGACTACGACGCGCCGACTGCGCTGTTCCCCGGTCTCGTCCTGACGCTGCGCGACGCGGGGCACATCCTCGGCTCGGCCAGCGTCGAGCTGGTCGAGACCGCCGCGGACGGCACGCGCCGGACCCTCGTGTTCTCCGGCGACCTCGGGCCGAATGGCACGCCAATCCTGCGCGATGCCGCGCCCGTGCCGCACGCCGACCTGCTGCTGCTCGAATCCACCTACGGCGG
>JAIXTZ010000066.1 GCA_027483745.1 Lysobacteraceae bacterium | reverse complement strand
TTGCGCGCCAGCGTGCGCAGCTGCTGGCGGTCGGCCATCGGGTAGAGCGCGATGAACTCCGCGAGGCCGGCATCGCCGCCATCGACGATCTTCAGCCGCCAGTGCTCCACGCGATGCAGGGCCGCGGCTTCTCGGCGCGCGTCCTCCTTCGTGTGCTCAAGGGCCGCGCGCAGCGTATCCAGCACGGCGTCGTCTTCGCGCCGCATCTGCTTTGCCAGCCACTGGGTCTGGCGCTTGCGGGCGATGTGCGAGGTGATGCGCTGCGAGTCGATGACGAGCTCGCGCAGTTCGTCGGGCATGGGCAGCAGGGCGAGGGCCGCCGGGCTGGTGTCCATCAGCTTGCCGGCCATGGCCAGGACGTCGAGGGCGTCGCGCCGCTTCGCGCTGCGGCTCTCGTCGAGGAATTCGCCGGTTTCGGGGTCGCGTCCGCGCATGCGCCGGGGCCCTACAGGTAAACGATGCACAGGATAACGCAGTGACCTCCACCCGATCTTCCGACGCCGAAGCCACCCTCGACCGCCTCGCCGAGCTCTCGGCCCTTGCCGTGGCGGAAGCCCGGCGCCTCGGCGCCTCGCAGGCGGAGGCCAGCGCCAACGACGAGCGCGGCCTGAACGTGAACGTCCGCATGGGCGAGGTCGAATCGGTCGAGCGCACGCGCGACCGTGGCATCGCTGTCACCGTCTACTTCGGCCAGCGCAAAGCCAACGCCAGCACCGCCGACCTCAAGCCCGAGAGCCTGAAGCGCACCGTCGAGATGGCCTGCGCCATCGCCCGGCACACCGAGCCGGACACGGCGAACGGGCTGGCCGACGAAGCCCGCATGGCGCGCGAATCGCGCGATTTCGACCAGTGGCACCCGTGGGCGATCGAGGCCGATGCCGCGGTGGCGCTGGCGCTGGAGGCCGAAGCGGCCGGCCGCGCGTTCGACCCGCGCATCAGCAACTCCGAGGGGGCCTCCGTTTCGACCAACGAGGGCCTGTCGGTCTACGCCAACTCGCACGGTTTCGTCGGCCGCGAGAAGAGCACCAGTCATTCGATCAGCGCTTCGCTGATCGCCGGTGCCGGCGAGGCCATGCAGGGCCAATACTGGTACACCGCGGCCCTGCGCGCCGACGCCCTCGAGAGCGCCGCTGAAGTGGGGCGCAAGGCGGCCGAGCGCACGCTGGCGCGGCTCGATCCGCGCAGCGCGCCGACCGGCGAGTTCCCGGTGCTGTTCGTGCCCGAGGTGGCGCGCTCGCTGGTGGCGCACTTGGTCGGGGCCGTGTCGGGCGGGGCGCTGTACCGCAAGGCCAGCTTCCTCGTCGGGGCGCAGGGGCAACGGCTGTTCCCCGAATGGTTCCGCATCGTCGAGCGTCCGCACCTCGTGGGCGGCTGGCGCAGCGGCGATTTCGACGCCGACGGCGTGGCCACGCGCGAATCGGCACTCGTCGATGGCGGCGTGCTGCAGCGCTACGTGCTCGGCACCTATTCCGCGCGGCGGCTCGGCTTGGAAAGCACCGGCAATGCCGGCGGCGTGCACAACCTCGAGGTGGCGGCCAATGCCGAGGGCTTCGAGGCGATGTTGAAGGGAATGCGCCGCGGCCTCGTGGTGACCGAGCTGATGGGGCAGGGCGTCAACACCGTCACCGGCGACTACTCGCGCGGCGCCGCCGGCTTCTGGGTCGAGGACGGCGCCCTCGCTTATCCGGTCGACGAACTCACCATCGCCTCCAACCTCCGCGACATGTTCCTCGGTATCGAGGCCCTCGGTGCCGACGTCGATCGCCGCTCGGCCACCGCCGTGGGCAGCCTGCTGGTCGGGCGGATGACGGTGGCGGGCGGCGGAGCCTGATTTCGCCTCGCCTTGACAGCCATTCACGCATTCACGACAGTGGGCGACGCTTTCACACCTTGTTGAGGAAACCCATGTCCGACGCTTTTGCCCCCCCGCCCGCTCCGGCTGGTGACGTCTCCGCCGAGCAGCGCCAGTGGGGCCTGTTCGCCCACCTGTCTGCGCTCTCTGGTCTGATCATCCCGCTCGGCACGATCCTTGGTCCGCTGATCATCTGGCAGGTCAAGAAGGACGAGATGCCGTTCGTGACGGACCAGGCCAAGGAGGCGTTGAACTTCAACATCACCGTTACGATCGCCGCCATCATCGCCGGCATCTTGACGATCGTGCTGATCGGGCTGCTCCTGCTTCCGGTGATCGGCATCGCTTGGATCGTCCTCACGATCCTCGCGGCCATCAAGGCCAACGGTGGTGAGGCGTACCGCTACCCCTTCTCGCTCCGCCTGATCAAGTAATCAGCGCGCGCGCCGCACGGCCATGACGGCCAGGTCCGAAAGGGCCTGGCCGTTGTCGTTTGCACCGCCGGTCAACGGTGCCAGCTCGGCATCGAGTTCGCCGGCCACATCGTCGAGCCGCGCGCGCGCGCCCTCGAGGCCGAGCAGGGTCACGTAGGTGCTCTTGCCCTGCGCTTCGTCCTTGCCGGCGGTCTTGCCCAGCGTGGCGGAGTCCGCCTCGGCGTCGAGCAGGTCGTCCTTGATCTGGAAGCCGAGGCCGAGCAGGGCGCCGATGCGGCGCAGCGCGCCGATCGTCGCGGCGTCCGCGCCGCGCAGCAGGCCGCCCATCACCACGGCCGCTTCGATCAGGGCGCCGGTCTTCATCCGGTGCATCGTCGCGAGGGCCTCCAAGGCCTGCGACTGGCCCGTCATCGCCATGTCGATGGCCTGGCCGCCGCACATGCCGCGCGACCCGGCGGCGGAGGCGAGTTCGCGCAGGGCCGCGCGCACGGCATCGGACGGTGCCGGGGCGGACGACAGGGCCAGAAAGGCCTCCGACTGCAGCGCGTCACCGACGAGGATCGCCGTCGCCTCGTCGAAGGCGATGTGCACGGTCGGTCGTCCGCGGCGCAGCGCGTCGTCGTCCATTGCCGGCAGGTCGTCGTGCACCAGCGAGTAGGCGTGCACCAGTTCGATGGCCACGGCCGCGTGGTCGAGGGCGTCGTCGGCGTCGGCGCGGGGTGGCGCTCCGAGCGCGGCCGCGGCGGCGTAGACGAGGAGCGGACGAAGACGCTTGCCGTCGCCGAGTACGGCGTAGCGCATCGCCGCATGCAGCGCGCGGGGTTCGAGCGTGTCGTCGGGGAGCTGCCGGGCCAGCGCGGCGTCGACGCGGATGCGCCACGCGTCGAGCGTGGCCTTACTCCGCATCGGCGCGGAAATCGCGGGCGCTGCCCGGGTCGGCCGGATCGGCCAGCAGGCGGATGCGCAGTTCGGCCTGCTCCAGGGCGCCTTGGCACTGCCGATAGAGGGCGACGCCGCGCTCGTAGGCGCCCAGTGACTCCTCGAGGCTCAGGTCGCCCCCTTCCAGTCGTTGCACCAGCGCCTCGAGTTCATCGAGGGCGCGCTCGAAATCCTGCGGCGGCGTCGGGGTCGGGCTCATGGACGCAGTTTACCCGCGCGGCTCGTCCGGCTGCCAAAGCAGGCGGGCGCCGCGCGAGCGCAGCCAAGCGTCGAGCGTCTCGCCATACGCGAGGTCGCCGAGGGCCTGGAGCTGTCCCCCAGCGTCGACCAGCAGCGGGATCGCCTCGCGCTCCCACGGCGGCACGCCGAGCCGGGCGAAGTGCGTCTGGAGCGGGCGCGAGTGGCGGTCGCCCGCGGCGCGGAAACGCGCCGGGGCGGCGGCCCGGGTCACGAGCCTCATCGGCACGTCGAAAGCCTCCGCGCCCAGCAGCGCCAGCGAGCCCCGGTGTACGCCCTCGGGCCCTGTTCCCCGTCGAACGGCCGATCGGCCGTCCCAAGCCACGGATGCCGATGCCGCAACGGCGGAACCCCGCGCCTCGATCCCGCCATCCGCGGCCTCGCGTGGCGTGAGCCACAGGCGGCCGCCCCACTGCCGCAGCGTGGCGTCGCCCAGCGCATGCTGGAGCACGCGACCGGGCGGATGCCGCGCCCCGTCCCGCAGCACACGTCCGATCACGTCGCTCGTCAGCCTCGTGCCCCTCGATTCCGCCCACATCCGCAGGGCGCGCGTCGCTCGCGGCTCCGGCAGCGCCCGCAGCGCGGTTGCGTCGAGCACGTCGTCGCGCAGTCCCTGCAGCGTCGCGAGATCCTTCCGCGCTTGCGCGCCCAGCAGGTCGTCGGCGTCGGCGAGGTGCCGCGCGCTTCGCGCTAGGCTAGCCTCCATCTGCGGCCAATGGCGTCGCAGCAGCGGCATCACGGTCAGCCGCAGGCGGTTCCGCGACAGCCGTTCGTCCCGGTTCGACGGGTCGTCGATCCACGGCAGTCCCTGCTGCGCGGCGTAGTCGGCCACCGCCGCCGCGGGCGTCGCCAACAGGGGGCGCCAGATCGGCCCGCGAGCGTCGACGGTGTAGTCGCGCATCGCCGCCAGGCCGCGTTCGCCGCTGCCCCGCAACAGGGCCAGCAGCAGCGTCTCGGCCTGGTCGTCGCGATGATGGGCGAGCACCAGGCATTCGTCCCGCCGGCGCTCGGCCGCGAATGCGGCATAGCGCGCGCATCGCGCCGCGTCTTCGAGGCCGCGGCCGTCGGTATTCACCGCCACCCGGCTCACCACGCAGGCCACGCCGAGCGCCGCCGCGTGCGCTTGACAGTGCCTCGCCCACGCTTCCGACGCTTCGTTCAGCCCGTGATCGACATGGATCGCCCGCAGCCCCTCCCATGGCGCCTCGTGGAGCATGGCCAAACGGTGCAACAGGGCGGTCGAATCGCGCCCGCCGCTGAAGCCGACCAGCAGTCGTCGCGGGGCATCGGCGGGGAAGGGCGGAAGGTCCATCGTCGAAGCCTGCCGTCCGCGGGCCTGCGCACGCAAACCCGGGCCCGGAAACGACAACGCCCGCCAGAGGGCGGGCGCTGACGATCCGGCAACACCGCTTCGGTCAGAAGTCGAGAATGACCTTCACGGTGCCGTCCACGGCGGCGTCGCTGATGTAGCCGATGGCTCCGGGGGTCGAGGCGATCTTCGCCTTGACCGCGGCGTCGTCCGCGAGGTCTTCGGGGGCCTTTGCGCGGCCCGTGAACACGAGACGCGACCAGTGCGAGGCGAGCTGCGCGCCGGCGCGGCCGACCACGCCCGACTCGAACGGAGCGCGGACCGGGCCCTTCTGGAACACGACGACGGCGGGCTGGCCACCGACGGTGGGGGTGCGGCCGAGGAAGATGGCCTGCACGCCGGCCTTGTCGAGGGTGCCCTGGCTGGAGTTGGCGGCCACGACCACCTTGCCGGCGAAGGCCGGCGATGCGGTGGCGAGAGCGAGGGCGGCGATGGTGAGAATGCGCTTCATGGTCGTCCTCCGGATCAGAACGTGAACGTGACGCCGACGGCGAACGAATCCGCGTCCGCGCTCGCCGGGGTGTCGTTGGTGTACTGCGTGTAGTCGGCCTTCAATGCGACGTTGGTCGCGACGTCCCAACGCAGGCCGTAGCTCCAGTAGGTCGCGTCGAGGTCTTCCGACAGAACCACGCCCGAGGTCGCCGCGCGCAGGCCGGCAAGCGGCGGCACGTTCGGCAGCAGGGCGACGATGCCCGGCTTGGCCTCGTTGTCGCGACGCGCCCAGGTCACGCTCGGCATCCAGGCACCGAAGCGGTAGCCGCCGGTGACGTAGTACTGCGTGCGATCCGCGAAGTACGCGTCCTCGATCTGGGTGTCGGTCCATTCGCCAACCAGCAGCCAGTTGCCCTTGTTCACCTCGGCCGCCAGACCGATGAAGCGGCCGTGATCCTCCGTGTAGTCGATCGCCTCGGCGACATTGCCGAAGCCGTTGCCGCGCAGGGCGGTCAGCAGCGGGTTGATCGCCTGGGCATCGACGGAGACGTCGGCCTCGATGTAGCTGGCGCGAAGCGTGAGCCAATCGGCGTAGGTCGTGTCGGCGTAGACGCCGACCAGCGATCCGAGCTCCTGGGTGGCCGGGAGATTGCTGATGGTCAGGCTGTCCTCGTTCTTGCCACCGATCACGCCGATGTTGGAGAACCAGTCCCCGGAGCCGAAGGCGTAAGCGGCGCTCGCGCCGTCGTAGTTGCTGAAGGTGGCGTTGTAGACGGCATGCGGCGGACGCAGCCACGGGTAGGCGTAGCCGACCTCGAGGAAGTCGGAGTAGCGGAAGAAGGGCACGCGCTGGCGACCGAGCTTCGCCGACCAGCCGTTGCCGCCGTTCCAGCCCACGTAGGCCCAGGCGAACTCGGGGTCGAAATCGTCGCGGCCGCGCGCCACGATCTGCGCGGTCGCGGACCACTGCTCGTTCAAGTCACCGCGGACCTGCAGGGCGAACAGCGACTCGTCCTTGAAATCCCAGTCGGAGTCGTAGCCGGTGCCCGGGAAGGCGTTGCCGTCGGTGACCGTGCCGGCCACCATCTGGCCGAACCCGGTGATCTGGACGTTTTGTGCCGCAGTGGACGTCGCCGAGAGGGCGGCGAGGATGCCGAGGGCCAAAAGGCGCTTCATCGAGGTTCTCCGGTAGGTGGTGGCGCGAACGGGGCATCGGCCCCGGGTAGCGAAACTTTAACGTTCGCCGCCGCGCGCGCACTTGACGTGAATCCCGCATTTCGCGCCTCGGACACGGGTTTTTGCGATTCGATCGTCATTCCCGTGATGCAGTGCGGGATTGTTCAGCCCGGACGCCCTCGCGGCGTGCGGTGGTGCACCATCAACCCGCGGCTCAAGCCGCGGCGAACGCCCCGTACTTGCGCAGGCGCGCATAGCGTCGGTCGAGCAGCGTATCCGCCGGCAGGCCCTCGAGCTTGGCCAATTCCGCCATCAGCGTGGTTTTCAGCGTCTGCGCCATCGCCGCCGGGTCGCGGTGGGCGCCGCCCAACGGCTCCTTGACGATGACGTCGATCAGCCCGTTGTCTTTGAGGCGCGGCGCCGTGAGGCCCATGGCCTCGGCGGCATCCTTGGCCTTGTCGGCCGATTTCCACAGGATCGAGGCGCAGCCTTCCGGCGAGATCACCGAATAGGTGCCGTATTCGAGCATCAGGGTGACGTCGCCGACGCCCACGGCCAGCGCGCCGCCGGAGCCGCCTTCGCCGATCACCGTGCACAGGATCGGCACGCTGAGTTCGGCCATTTCAAGCAGGTTGCGGGCGATGGCTTCCGACTGCCCGCGCTCCTCCGCACCAATGCCCGGGTAGGCGCCCGGTGTGTCGATGAACGTGAGGATGGGCAGCTTGAAGCGCTCTGCGGTCTGCATCAGGCGCAGGGCCTTGCGATAACCCTCGGGGCGCGGCAT
>JAIXTZ010000235.1 GCA_027483745.1 Lysobacteraceae bacterium | reverse complement strand
TTCTCGGGGAGATCGCGGTGCCACTCCTGCTGCGCGGACCAACCTTGCCGCGTGCGCTCAACAATCGCGGGGTCGCGCATCCGCGCTTCGCGTTCGGCGATCAGCGCTTCGCCCGGGCGAACCGCGCTTGTGCGGCTGTCGTAAAGCTCGACGCCTTCGCGGCTGTAGAGCCTGATCTGAACGCCCGTCCGTTCGGCAACGGTATCCAAACTCGTCGGAAGCTTGTCGTACACGTTCGTTCGAACACCTTCTGGAACGTGACGACCGACCCCGGAACCGTCGAGCTGCTTGGCAAAACGCTGATCCACACCCAACTCACTCTCAAGCCTGTGCGCGACGACAGCGCGGACCTCAACGTCGTAACCCTTGGCACGTAGGTCATCGATCAACTCTGACGTCCACGCTCCGTCGCTCAGCGTCGTATCCAGAATGAAGTTCTTCCGACCGTCGACCGAGGCCATTCGTTTTTCGTCTGCCCACTGGCTTGCGTCGCGATGCGTGTCGCCGGACCACTCGTAGGGGTTTCCGGCGGGAAGAGATCGGAATCCCGGATGAAAACGCCGCTCGGCGTCGGGATCGATGACGACGACGTCGCCGCCCAGCTCCATCTGTGCGGCCTGCGAAAGCCCGCCCTTGCCCGAGCCAGGCTGGCCGGCAAGAAGAATGGCTCGAGGCCGCTCTTGCGATGTCGCCCCAAGGAAGTCCGGAGTGCGTAGAACCTCTTCGCGAAGAATCCGTTCGTGATCCGCTGGATCGATCCTCGGATAGTCGCGACTCACGGAGCCACCGCCTTCAGCGCAAGCCAAAGCTCCGCAGTGAAGCTCGACAAGCTGCCCCCTGCGTGGGCTAGGCGAAGTCGCTTCGCTTGAGCGGCCTTTTCGGCATCCGCGTCACCTCGACGCTTGGCCTCGTCCGCCTCCTGCTCGGCATCGGCTTGTGCGGCGAGCAGTTCGGCGTCTAACGCCCAGATCGCTTGCTCGTAGGCCGGTGTGCCTGACAGCAATTTCGCGAAGGCCCGGTCCAACGCGCGCTGCAAGCGATCCACACACTCGGGATAGTCCTCGAGATATGCCCGAAGCTTCTGGGGCACGTGCTGCGGCGGGTAGGCGGACATACGAATTCCTTGTCGAAGGGGGAGCCTGAATAGTACGCAAACGCCCCGCTCCACCCGTCAGCAAAATCCAATAGCTGTCGTCGATGCGTTGCCTGCCATTGCGCACGCCCAACGCGGCGCCCTGGGGCGCGCCGGAACCGTCCAAAAAGCTTCCGGTGACGTGTCCGACGCCGCGGACGGAACAGCAAACGCGTTCCTCCCCGTGTCGAACGCCTCGCGAGGCGTCTCACACGCTTCCGCACCCCTCGCGCACGCCTCCCCTGCCCTAACCCACGCCTTTCGATGCCCCACCAATACCAACGCCGCCCTCCCGGGCGGCGTCGATGGCCTCGCGCACGCGTTCGATTACGCCGGGCCGCCAGCGCCGCGTCCATCACGTCACCGACCGTGCGACGGCGCGCGTCCACCCGCGCGGTGAGGCGCTGAAGGCGCTCTAGCAACGGTCACCGGCGCGTGCTCGGGGTGGTACAACCATTTTCGCGCTGCCTCACCTTCCGGACCGTTTTTCAGCTGCTCTGGCGAGATGCCATACGCACGCAATACCGCATCGTTAAATGCCTCCGACTGCAGAAAACGAGCGGACTGGGAGCCGACGCTGACCTCGGCAGCAAGCCGGCGGAGCTCATCCGGCGTCGGCGCGGTCGCAGCGCCTTAGGCCAAACGCGTCTGCGCCTCACGCGCGATGATCACGGAGCTCATGCCTGTACCTCGGTGATCACAATCTCTGCGTCGAAGGACGTGCAGCTCGCATAGACCCCTCCGTCACCGAAGACATCGAGGGCGCCCTTCAGCAAGGCTCTTAAGTTCTCCCGCTCCGACGAAGCAATCTCCGAGGGATGCAATCCATTGACGCGCCGTAGCGCATACGTGCCGCTGCACGCCTGCGTCCTCCCCCCTTTGAACGCCAAAAGCTCCAACTGGACGATGTAGCGCTTCCCCCCCCACTCCGAGCACCCAATCAGCGAACGCGGCTTGGTCTTCTCGCCCGCGTGTCAGGGGCCGGAGGTAGGTGCCGGTTTCCCGATCAATCACCCATTGCGTCGAATGGACGGCTCCAACGATGTAGGACTCGTCCAGCTCCTCAAACCGATGCAACGCGAAGTCGTGGTCCGGGATCAGCTCATTGACGAAGGGCATGGCATTCGTGCGATGGCGTCGTCGGACGCCCTTGGGGTGGTGATCCTACCTGCCCGACCCGTTGCGGCGACCTAGCAAAACTCAAACCCAGCGGGACTCTAAGTCTTCGGCGTCGAGGCCCGCTAAAGCGGAACCTTTGGGGGCTGGGCCGCCGGCATAAGGTGCCATCCCAGGCCTACGAGCGCCGGTGCAGCAAGGCCAACACTCGAAGCGTGTCGATCGCCGCATCCGCGCTCGACCGCCCGTTCACGGATGAGCCTCCTCACCCACCACGAGCTCCGCGTGGAACTCGGCGGCCTGCGCGTAGATGCCCCCGTCCTTGTAAGCCACAAAGGCAGCGCGGAGATCAGACAGGAACGCGGCCTGAGGTTCCGGGATTCCCGAGGGAGCCTCCTTGCCGTTGATGCGAACGAGCGACCATTTCGCACGACCCAGCTCGTTCGGACGGCCGGAAGCGTCGAGCAAGTGGAGGTGGAGGATGTAATCCGCTCCTTGCCACCGGAACGTCCAATCCGAGACATGCGACCAATCCTCGCGCCCCCGGGTCAACCTGCGGAGGTAGGAATCCTGCTCGCGGTCAACCGTCCACTGGCGCGCATTGACGCCTCCAACGACGTGCTTGGCATCGATCTCGCGAAGACGATAGCGATCGAAATCCGCTGCGGGATCAGCTCATTGACGAAAGGCATGGTCGCTCCTGCGATTGCGCCGGGGCGGCTTACTTGCGACGGGTCTTGGCGAAGCGGCTGCCCAGCTCGCGGCGCAGCTCGTCGAAGCCCCGCGCGGCCCGACGGTCATCAGCGCTAAACCGGCCAGCACCACGTCCATCACGCCACCGACCGCTCGACGGCGCGCATACCGGACACAACGCGTCTGGATCAGATTCCCTGATGCGTAAGCCCACCGTACAACACGGTCAACTTCCCTGGGGCGTCGATACCCACAGGCACCCCCAACTCGCAGAGCTGATCTGGCGTGGAGAATGCCTCGGAACTTCGGCGCAGAAGTTCTTCTGCGTCACGCGCGGACAGTCGCTCGTCATGCGAGCTCTCCACCCATCTCGACGTGGGCCGAGAAGGAACGGCATGTCGAGCGCAAGCCGTCATCGCCGTAGACCGTCAACGCCTTCGACAGCGACTTCAGCAGCTGGAACCGACGTTCGGCGGGAAGTTCGGCAGGAGACTCTCCGTTGATGAGCGTGACCGCGTAGCGGGCTTCACCGTGCTGCCCACGCCCCCCGGCGTATTCGAGGAGCTCGGTGCGAACAATGAGGCGTTCATCGCCGAAACCGAAAATCCAGTCCGATCGATTCGCCCAATCCTCGCGACCGACCGTTAGAAGGCGCAAGAAAGATCCAGTACCCCTGTCTATGGTCCATTCGTCCGACCGAACAGCACCGATGAGAAACCGGTCATCCAGTTCTTCGAAGCGCTCGGCGGCGAAATCCGACGCCGGAATCAGCTCGTTGACGTAAGGCATGGGAACTCCTGCGATGGCGCCCTAAGACGCCGCTGGGGGCATTCAATCCTACCCGCCCAATCCACTGTGCCGACTCAGAAAAGCTCAGCGTCAGCGGGGCCCTGGGGCCTAAGCGCATCGCAGACTCGGCGTCGATACGCGAGCTCAAGCCGAGCTTCGCCCAGACTGGGAAGCTGTGACTCCGGAACGCCTCCCGCCACAAGCGCTTCCCGCCTTGCCGACACCTCGTAGGCGCTGATGCTCCGGCGCCGGTCGCCTCCAGCGATAGCGATGAGAAGACCCTGCGCAAAAAACCTGATGTAGGCGAACTCAGTCTCTCCAGCCCCAGATCTCTCTCGGATCCTCAGGATCCCGCGAACATCGGCGACATCATCCCATCGAAAACGCTCAACAGCACTTGAAGCCCCCTTCCCGTCCACTGCCGCAACCAACAGCGAAACCCCAAGGCGTTCGCCCGCAAGACGGACACTGAACTGGTACTCGTTATCACGGCGATCTGGCCCCATCTCCGGCTCGATCCGGGAAAGAGCGATCGTGATTTGATCGCGACTGGAAACGGCGAGTCCGTTGTCATTCCGGAATTCGATGGCCACGACGTGCTCCGTGCACTGCCTAGAGGGAGGAGTAGTCCGCAATCGTACCCGCCGCGAGCTCGTCAACCGTCCGCGGAACTCAACAACTCGCCCTAGAAAACACCGTCTCGTCAGCGACGTTCCGCGCGCCGCCCAGTGTCGCCCGAGCGAATGCATCGATCGAATCGCTCATGGGGACACCACACCGCGCTTTGCATGCACGAACAGCGACGCCACCAAGACACGCCCCGCGTCATCGGTGATCGCGCCTGCGGGGACCTCAAGCCCTACGTCAACCAGCGTTTTCGCAGCCACGGTCACTTGAAAATCGGTGTCCTCCCAGAGATTCATGCCGTTCTCGTGGACCGCAAGCAATCCGCGAGCGAATGCGTCGACATACTCGCTCGGGGTAGCCGTCGAACCTGACTTCTCGCGAACCTGCAGAATCTGGCGTAGCGCGGGTGCGGGATCGAGTCGGACTTCCGTCAACGCAGACGCGCCGCCCATCGGCGGACGAACCCGCCCCAAAAGGCTCACGCTCGAACGGAACTCTCCGATCATCACCGGATACTCGAACTCCGCTTCGTCGTCTTTTCTCCCTGACTGAATACGCGGCAAAAGAATTCTGACGCTGTCACGATCACAAACGGCAAAGCCGTCTTCGGCCCGAAACTCAACACTCGCAAAGAACTCCAAGCTCAAGGCGTCACTCCCCAGACCTCTGCAATGTGCTCGCGAAGTCCTCCCAATCGCCCAACGAGTCCGATGCCTGCGTGCAACAGCCTCAGCTCCTTCGCCAAAGCCGATTCCGCTGCAGAGTCGTCGCCCTGTTCCTTGGCCAACGTGGCAGCGTCGCGAGCGTCAAGCGCCATCCCTTCAAGGGCGGCTTGAATCGTCCAGATGGCCCCATCAAATGGCATCAATATGCTGGGCTTCTCCGCGTAGCGCTTTAAGGATTCCCCGATTTCCGCGATGACCTCTGGGTAGTCCGCAAGGAACTCCTCGAGCATCTTCGGCACAGGCGGCGGCGGAAAGGCCGGCATGCACATTCCTCGTCCGAGAAAGGAGCCCATTAATGATAAGCAAGCATTGCGTCGTTAGCCCATTGAACGTACCGGCGCGTCGCTGACCTGCTGGGGTGCCTGCGCCATCTGCTGCGCTTCCAGCGCTTGCTGACGCTGCAGCGTCTCGGCCTTGGCCAAGCTCTGCTCCACCGGCGTCTGCACGGCCTCGGCGGTCTTCACCCCCACCCAATCGCTGGGGCGCTCCGACGAACCCGAATACGCGAACACGTACTCGCCGGGCTGCGCGCTGCCGCCCTTCTGGCCGAGCACGACGCCGTCGACGCGGGTGAGGCCGTTCGCGCGGCAATCGGCGCAGAGCGCAGCGGCCACGCGGTCGCTGGCCTCGTCGGGGGTGCGGCCCATGGCGCGGTCCACGGCGTAGACCTGCTCACGAAGGGGGGCATACAGCGCGTCCTCCACGCGCTGCGCGGGATTCGACGACGGCGCTTGCCGCTGCGGTGCCTGCCCCGGCATGGGCGGGAGGTCGCGGAGCGCCTCGAGCGCCGCGCGATCGATGGCCTGTCGCGTCGCCTCGTCGGCGACGCCCGTCACGGGCAGTGCTTTGTCCGTCTGGAACTGCTTGATGGCGTGCTCCGTACCGGGGCCGAAGTCCTTGTCGACGACGACCGGCTCGCCTCGTGCGTTGGTGTAGCCGAGCGAACGAAGCTGCGACTGGAGCGCGCCTATGGCGCCCCCCTTTTCGCCGCGCGCCAACACCCCATCGGCGAGCGGATCCGCAGGGCTCACCGTGTTGCCCTGCGCGTCACGCACGTTCGTCACCACCGGGGGCGGATCAACGATGTTTTCGCTCGGGGCGGGACGCGTTTCGGTGGTGATCAGGCCGGCACCCAGATCACCGAGATACCGATCGAACTGACCGATGTAGCGCGTGTTGATGTCGATGTGGACATGAGTGCCATAGGCGTCATTGCGGACAACACCCTGCCTGTCGATGCCTCGCCCCGCTTGTATCCCCAAGGGCTCTCCGTACTCGACCCGATCGCCTTCTTTGTGCTTGAACGTGTCGGGGTCCATGTGCAGCACGCGCGCGAGCATCACACGGTCAGTGTCACTCGCCGGGCCGCTCCAAAGCTCCACGCTACCCATCGTCCTGTTGTAGGCCCCGGCGTAGCCCGCCACCGGCGCAGGCACGGCGACATCACCTCTCCCGTCTGCGGTCAGGATGAAGTCCTTCGATACAAAGTAGTCCCCTGCGGCGCTAGTGCGTGGCCCGCCCGTCGCACGATCCTTCAGGATCTCCTCGCTCCTGCCACCAACGTCGGCGTAAAGACGTCCGGGCTCGGCAAGGTTCCGGCTCGGGTGATGGTGCTCAAGATCGGCATAGGAGCGGACGGGCTCGAGGCGGGAGTGGCGGACGCTTTCCTGGACGGTATATGTGCTCATCAGTTCACCTCCTCGGGCAGCACGTCAAAAGCCACCAATACCCAGCAGTCATCCCGGCGCTCGAATCGGTACTCCCAAACAGGAGAGTCAGGAATGAAATCAAAACAGTCCTCGCAACCGTCGATCTCTTGAACCTCGCCGCGACGCCCCTTCTGAAACCGGGCAGTGAATCCGGAAGCCGTCGGCTCAAAGTCGAGGCTCAATGGGGAACTCAGGGAAACGTTCTCAATCGGACTGCCATAGCTCCAAACATGATCAATCTCTGCAATCCGGAAGCCGTCGAATGAAGGATCGATGGCGCGCTCTTCCGCGGTGATCGTCGCGGTCAGATCCGGGGAGATCCGACCACGTCGCAAGGCCGGCTCTCGCACCCACGCCGAGATGACGTCACCCGGCCGCTCAAAACCGCACATGGCCGGCAACGTCGTGGACATTCCAGGGGACGTACCCATCATGGACAACGGCGCAGTTGTCGTCTCCGTTTCCACTTGAGGCGCACTACACCCGGCCAATGCAGCGGCCAGGACGGATAGCAAGAAAACTCGGGGGGCCATACACGCTCCATGCGTCGGGGGTGGGGGAATGCTAGCCGCCCGCCGCGGCGGTGTCCGTCAGGGAACTCAATAGCCCCGCACGCCTCGCGAAGCCTTGCTCTCGCCTCGTCCACCGCTCCCCTCGCCTCGTTTGGCGTTCCCCGCGGTTCCGCTGGCCTCCCCCACGCCTCGCGAAGCGTTCCACACCATTCGCGAAGCGTCCCCAACGCTTCCGCACCCCTCGCCGACACCTCCCCTGCCCTCGCCCACGCGTTTCGACGCCCCACAAACACCAACGCCGCCCTCCCGGGCGGCGTCGATGGCCTCGCACACGCGTTCGATTACGCCGGGGCGGCTTCCTTGCGGCGGGTCTTGGCGAAGCGGCCGCCCAGCTCGCGGCGCAGTTCGTCGAGGCCCTGCGCGCGGCCCGACGGTCACCAGCGCTTAGGCGGCCAGCGCCACGTCCATCACGTCACCGATCGTGCGGCGGCGCGCGTGCACCCGCGCGGTGAGGCGCTGCAGGCGCTCCAGCAGCGGGCGCAGGCGGTCGTGGGCCTCGAGGTCGGCGCGGGCGGCGTCGAGGTCGAGGCTGGGCGGCACGATGCCGGGGTTTTGCTCCAGCACGCGCAGGGTCTGGCGGGCGAAGGGCTCCGAGCGCGGGCCCATCAGCGGCAGGCCGCGGCGTTCGCCCACGTCGAACGCGATGAGGCCGGGCAGCGCCGCCTCCACCTGCTGCAGGCCCGCCAGCGCGGCGGCGAACTGCTCGTCGGTGATGGCGAGGGTGACAAGGTTCTGGGACATCGGGGGTCTCCTGTTTGGGGGGAAGCCCGCCAGGGGTGGCGGGTGCCGAGGAGACTGGAGGAGAAGCCCGCGGTGCGGTGTCGGAAAGGCGCGGACAAGGGGGTTGATCGGCTCGGTGTTTGAAGCAGTGCTAGGACATATCGCCATAGCGCCAACTCAAAGCGTCGTGCGATGCGACGCCTGCAGTCCTTATCAGAACGCGGGCGAACATCTCAGCGTGCCGACCTCGATGTCCGATAGAGGCAAGCCAAACAGTCGCAAGCGCGCCGAGGGCGTCGCGCGATGCGGACCCCATGCCTGCATCGGCACCAATCAGCAACTGACACCGTCGGGGGGGGCGACACGAGACATCGTGTATTGACCCGTCTGACCGTCCGAAGCTCGCGCGTATCGCATAACGGCTGTAGAGCAATTTGGGAAGCGTAGATTGACCGAGCCCCACGGACTGCGAGTCACGTCACTGGCCCTGAACAGCGGGCCAAAGCGGCCACCTCGCGTCACGATCATCGGCACATCGGCCTGAGTGACATTTGCCGCCAAAGTACTGTTTCCAACCAACCAAAGCGGGTTACCAGCGTCGTCATAGGTGTACCAAGAAATGAACACCCCCTTCTGACTGCTTCCGATGTCGAAGAAGTCCACCATGATGCCTTCGCCGCTACGCGACGGATCAAAGTAGGTGCCATTGAGTATCCCAGCGACGTAGAGGTCACCGTTACGATCCGCTCTGCCTTGGAACGTAACGGTTGGCGTCGTGCCACGAAAGCGGAACTTGAACCCGCTGCGTAGGAGAACGTGCGGATCGCGAGCATGCGTGACGAGCAGCGTTCCTCTGTTTCCGGGGCCAGAGCCGGAGCCAAACTCTGCAACTCGCTCTGTGGATTGGCGAGAGACTCGCGCGTTGGAAACCGTCTCCCCTTGAACAATCTCGATGTCGTCAAGCCAAAGGGTGTCGGTGCCAGGCATATCGGGAAGGAACTGCGAGCGAATTCTCTCGAACCGCAAAACCAGCACGGGGAAAAGGGGATGGTTGGCGCATTCAAGCCGCCATGCAGCCACACGAGCGTTGACGATGAACTCTTGCCCGAACTGACCGAGCCTTCGAAGGTTGACGTCGATACGCTGCGCACTTGCGGGCGTTGGAAGAGCATCGGCGCCTCGGAATGAGCTTTCGGGGTAGGGCGCCAAACAGTCCAGAACGAGCCCAATCGGGGGAGTGTTTTGCGCGAAACCCCAACTGGGGACCAGCAGAAGCAACAACAGCGCGGCGGCAAGGATTCGCTTGTGCATGATCATGGGTAATCTGAGGGGCAACGCCGGCAGCGGCGCGCAGGATAGAACGTTCTCAAGCTGGCGTTCGAAGGCGCCTGAAGCAAAGCGCAGTTGGCCGTGGATCCCGAGCTGAGCTCGTCAGCATCGAACGTCGCTCGCCTGGCCGAGGCGCGACATGCGGTACTGCCCGCTCTGCCCATCCGCGGCGCGCGTGTAGCGCATTACCGCGGAGCCGCAGCTAGGGAACCGCAGATTGATGCTTCCCCACGCCGAACGGCGAACTCGGGAGGCCTGGAAGAGAGGGCCGAACTGCCCACCCTCCGTGACGATCATGGGCACATCCACGGATGTAGCGCCTGGAGAAAGCGAAGCATTTCCCACCAACCATAATCCTCTGCCGGAATCGTCATAGGTGTACCAAGACACAAAGATTCCTTTCTGGTTCGTGCCCATGGCAAAGAAATCCACCATGATGCCTTCGCCGCTCCGCGCCGGATCGAAGTACGTGCCGTTTAGCGTTCCAGCCATCGGCATATCCTCACCACCCGCGATGGTGCCGCCGAAATTGACAACCTGAGTCGTTCCGCGGAAACGAAACTGGAATGCGTTGCGAAGCAACACGTTCGGATCCCGGGCTTGAGCGACGATAATCGTGCCCCTCTCGGAAAAGCTTGGGTCAAACTCAAAGATGTAATCCTCGTCCTTTCTGCAGATGTCTAATGAGCAAGACCCGAAGCTCTCTGCATTAGTCACCTTGCCATCCTGGATCAGCTCAATGTCGACGCTCCTTAGCGGCGTGCCGCTTCGATCCTGAGGAGTGGTCGGACTGCGAATCTCCTCGAAGCGCATCATCAGAATCGGGAATCGAGGATTATTCGCACACTCCTGCCGCCACAATGCAACGCGCAGGTTTCTGGTTGATGGCTTTCCGCTTGATTCGAGCGTTGAGAACGTCAAAGACGTACGTTGCGCGACCGCCGGTGTAGAGATGCTGTTGAGGCCGCTCGACCTAAACACTTGGTTGTATCCGAAGCAAGCGTCGACGTGGTCGAACCAACCGTTCGGAGGGAGCGTCTGGGCGCTGCTCGGGGGAGAGAGGAATCCGCACGTGACGAGAGTCGCAGCGACGAGGAGTTTGCGCACGGGGGTCTTCCTTGAGCGGAACAAAAAATCGCGGATAGCGTCTACGTTACCTCGCGTACTGCGACTCCCACAACCACGAAGCCTCTCCGAAGATCAGTGCAGCGAATGCTGACTATCAAGCCCGCCAAACCTGCGGATCAGAGTGCCGATCATCGGAAGTGCCAAGGCGCAAGTCGACCCTAGTCGTGAACGCTCGGCGTCGAGGCTTCGAGCACCTTCGCCGCGTCGTCCTCGCGATTCTCCGCTGTCGCGCCACGCTGCTGGTTGGCCTCGTGCTGCGCCCAGACCGCATCCGAAACGACATTGCGGTCGCGGCGGTCGTGGAGGAAGGCGTGCTCACCGACCGCCAACTGGCAATTGCGCACCAACAACTGAAGCTCGGCGCCGGTCCTCGCCTCCCCCGACTGGAGATTGATGACCACGCCCAACGTGTCGCCGAGCGGCTCCAATGCCACACACACACGGTCGATCGTTTGCTCGGTCTTGAGCTCGTTGCGCTCAACGATGACGTACAGGTTCGCGGCATCCACCCACGCCACCGAACGAACGCCCTCGATGCCCCGTGCGACCTCGCGAGCCTGCTCACGGTTCACGGCACGGGCCGGGTCGGCCAGCTTGATCGCACGGCGGTAGTCATCGCCCATCGCACGTAGTTGGTCACGTGCGACCTCGTCCTGCCCCGTGGCCGATGCCGCTGCCGTTGCCGCGGTGCGCGCGAGAAACTCCGCGCCGCTTACGGGCTGGCCCGCACGCTCGGGCTTGGGCTCTTCCGGCGCCTCGCGGGCACAACCCGAGAGAAAAGCAGCGAACAGAATCAGGGGGATCGTCAACGCACGCATTAAGGACTCCTTTCCAGTGGTTGCTTCCTGCCATCGCCGAAGGCGACGCACATCGCTTAGCCATCAGGCCGTGCTTTCAGCGAGCTCCGCGACGCCGACATGGCGCAGGTATTGGTAGACCGGATCGTAGAACGCCGGCGCCCGCGTGGTGTCGGCCGCATCGCCTTCGGGCACCACGATCACCGTGCCCTGCCGGGCGCGGGTGAGCAGCACGCGGTAGGCGTTGACCAAGTAAGCGCGGCGGTCGTCTTTGAGGATCTTGGTCCAGCGGTCGCCGACGAAGCTGTGGTGCGACCACGCATCGCCGGCATGTCGCAGGTCGCCGTCCCAGACCACGCAGGTCCAGTCGAGCTCCAAGCCCTGCACCTGAAACTCGGTCGCCACGTCTTCGAGGTAGTAGGACGAGCGCGTGTCCTCCTTGCCCGCCAAGAACCAGTGCACCGGGTCCACCTTCACCCGCACGTCGATGGCGTGGGGGCGCAGCCGTTGGGCCTCCGACGACACGACGATGCCGTAGCGCTCGCTGCCGCGCGCCCGAGCGCGCAGCCACGCTTTGGCGGCGGCGAGGTTGCGGGTGAGGCGCAAGGGGAAGCGTGCTGTGGCCTCGGGCAACAGCGCCTTGGCGCCGTCCACGTCGAGGTCCAGCAGGCGGTTCACGAACTCGGAGTAGCGCTCCGAGCGGAACGAGCGCACCGACGTGGCCAGATGCAGTGACGGCGCCTCGTGCAGCTTGTCGCGGGCCTGCACCCGCGCCTTGAGCGCGGCCACGGTGGCGTCGCCCTGCCCCAGCTCCGGCGAGACATACACCTCCCACTCGGGGAAGCGACGCTCGACCGAGCCCAGCCATTCGGCAATGCCGGCCTCGCCGGTGTTGATCTCCTGCCCGTTGCCGACCAGGCACACCACCACCGCCCAGGTGGGGTGGCGGTCGAGGCACGAGATCAGGAACTCCGGCTCCGAGAGGTCGAAGCCCGCCTGCCCGCGCTTGCGCTGCATGAAGCTGGCCGTCTGCTCGCGGTTCCACGCGCGCTGGGCCTCATCGAAGATGGCCACGTGATCGATGGGCGGCGTGGGGTCCGCCAACCCCGCATCGCGGAAGTGGTGGACGCTTTGGATAAAGCTCTTCACCTGCCGGCGCGCCTCGCCGATGCCGAGCGAGCGGCCCTGCTCTTCCTCGCGGCGCTTACGGTCCCGCGCCAAGGCCTCTTGCAGCACCTGCACCAAGGGGCCATTGCCCGAGAGGTACACGGCATGCAGCTCGGCCTCGGCATTGGTGCTTTGAGTGGCGACATCCAGCCCCACCAGCGTCTTGCCGGCGCCGGGCACGCCGGTGACGAAGCAGATGGCCTTGCGCCCCTCCTGCCGCGCACGGGCGATCACCTGATTCACGAAGCCCGAGGTCTGCCCGAGGTTGGCGGCGTCGCTGCGCGAAATGTCGGCCACGCTGTGCCGGGCATAGAGCGCCATCGCCGCCTCGACGATGGTGGGCGTGGGCTTGTAGCGGCCACGCACCCACGCCTCGGGATCGATGGTCGGGCCATCGGTGAGCTCCAGCGCCAAGGCGATGCCCTGCCCCAAGGTCTCGGGCGTGCAGCGCATGGGCAGCAACAGGTTCGGCACCGCGCCATCCATCGCGGCCTGCACGGTGACGGCCCGCGCCTCGGTGGCGACCAAGATCGGCACGACCGGCACGTCGTGGCTGGTCTCGTGGAAGTGCTTCAGGTCGAGCGCGTAGTCGACCACCTGATCGAGATCGGCAGCCAAGAAGGCCTTTGCTCCGACCTTGAACTCGATGACAAAGACCGCGTGGCGAAGCACCAACACCGCGTCAATGCGTCGGCCGAGGCGGGGCACATCGAACTCAAGGAAAAGATGTCCATCAGAGCCCAGAGGTGCGAGAGCCGCTTGGAGGCACAAGATGCTGCCCTGCCATGCGGCAACTTGTGCCTGGTCAACGTCGAATACCGAGCGCTGTACAAGCCCACCAATCACATCCCCAACATCAACGGCCGCGAAGCCTTTGAGGGAACAACCATAGCCGCTTCGTCGAAAATTCATTGACGGGCACACAACCATGCTCCGTGGCGAGACTCAATAAGGCGCAAAAAAACAGGTCTCGACACCACACCAAAGTAGACAGCGCAGCATGGGCGATTACTGAGAAGTCTCTTCGGTCGGAATACCTAAACGCCAAAGGAAGACCCAGATCTGCGCCCAAAAGATCAACTTAAGCATCAATCAACTCGAGATCAAAGCGTTGCTTATCAAGATCGTATTTGAGCACCTTGACCAACACCCAATCCCCCGGCTCAATGTCCGCGCCAAGACCTTTGAAATTGCTACGGTGTACGAGCCCGTGGCCTCTTGATCCAAAATCGACGAAGAAGCCATAAGTTTGGACAGATCGCACCTGCCCCGCCTCTTCGGCGCCCGGCGGGTATTGCTCAAGCAATCCTTCGTAACTTCGGTATGCATGATCGTTGTCTTTCAACCTTGCGAGCCGAACTGCAGCATCGGCAATCAGCTCAATGTAAGTTGATTGAGTTTCAGCCGAAAGCCTTACCTCGCCAATGAGGTATTGCGACCGATACCTCTCCAGGTACTCAAGAAGCAGCGACGCAGAGCTAAGTGCCGCCTGCCTACTGTCCACCGGGAAAACTCCCCGACCCACCATATTGTCCGCAACCCTGCGCGCGGCCTCTTTCGAGTCGAAGAGCACGTCCTCGGCAACAGTCGCGAGGTAGTTGACGTCGCCGACTAGGTCAAGATGAATAAAGCCGGCCGGCGCGATCGTGATGAGATCATCGAAAGAAAGTGATGCCCCCCTCGTCTCGGAATCAATACAGTCAGCCTCAACAAGCGACTGAACCTCGACCATCATTCGATGGGCCGAGAATCCGAGTTCCTGCAGAGCGTCAATCATGTCTCCGACACGATGAAACCCCTTCGTCCTATTCGGCCCGTACTCTTTTCTCTTGTCCTTCAGCCAATGAAGGATTGCAAGCCGAGCGAAAGGATTTGGCTGGCTGTCGTCGGCATCAGCAAAGAACAGACTCTTGATGCTAGATGCGTCGTCCGAGTAGTACCGCCGCTTCCCCTTCAGAAGGATTCTCGAGATTAAGTGATTCGGAATCTTGTGCTCGCCTCGACTGCTGCGAATCTTTAGGATTTCCGCCTCATTGATGTAGCCGCTCTTGCAGAAATCCAAGACTATCTCGAGTCCTCGGCGAATGTTCCTTCCTGCCAAGCCCGTGATGATTCGTCGGAACGACCCATCCTGAAAAAGAGATGCGACGATCGACCTCAGGTAGTCACCCACCTCGTTCCTTGAACACTCAACACGCATTCCATTGGGCAGTACGTAACCAAAAGACTGCGTGTTGGCCGATATCTCGCGAATCGCGTAGTTAAGTCGCGCGTAGAGCACCTTCTCAAGAAGCGGCGGGTCGATCCGAAAGACCAGGTCCTTGATTACCGTATCCAGAGGAGGAATCGCTCGAAACTGATCGTACGTCGTATCTCGTAAAGGCAAGAATATAGTGCAGCCCAGTTTCGCCTTAAGCCAAGAAGCAACCTCAAACATCAAAAGCTGCTCGTCACGGCCCCGCTTGTCGCAGTTATCAAGAACTACAATTATGTGCTTGCCTTTCGCACGGAACAGATAGTCAAGAACGGCCCTTGTCGTTTCGAGCTTGTCCGACTGCAGCCTACACAGCTCATCAAAAATGGCTTGTCGAAACTGATCAGAGTCGGGCGAAAAGAGAGCCGCCCTTCCTTTCTCTACACGCGCCAGCTGAGTTGCATAGACCCTTCGAAGAAACGACAACTCATCAAAGTCGACCTGGGGAAACTTTGACTTCGCAACGGATAGCAGCTCATCAAGAATCCAATCGTAGATCTTGTCCGCAGAGAGCGGCGCCAAGTTCAAGTTGAGACTGAACCAGGTAGTCAGTGATGCGAGGTCCGTTGGCAGCCCTTCGATGCGCAAATAGTCCGCGAAGGTGGACTTCCCAGAACCCACGCTGCCGATCAACAAGCAGATTTCACTCTGCTTTCCAACCAACTTCCGCAACTGATTGCTCAACTCGACAGGCTTTTCGAGGTCAGCAATCTCTCGAGCATCGAGAATGTGCGGCGGAACTGCCGCTCGAATAATCTTGTCTATTGGCCCGACGTGCGACATGCGCCGACGCGACGAAACGTACGCGTTGCGAACAACCCTCTCGCGATCAGCGGCGCTCTCTGGATTAAAGAGATACCTGTACTCCACCGAAACATTCGCACCGAAGGAGTTCTCGCCCACAGACTCTTCGGCTACAACTCTTCCGCCGAGCTGCGAGGTCGGCCGACAAAAGACCGCATCTTTCGATGCAGCCTTCAGCACCGAATGCGCAGCTTCGGTTAGCGACTTAACCCCAGCGAAGGTGATTAACTGACACAGACCGGGATCAACCGGAGAAAACTCAGCGACTCCCGCATCCAGCTCAAATGAAGATTGATCCCAGTAACCAGCAACCAGTCGAACACCATCCGTTGCGATTACTCGGCCGCAGGGATTGAGGCCTGCTGAGTAAGAAGAATTTATCTCGGAGGCGTATAGCCGCGCCTCGCGGAACGCCTCATCAAGGTCTTCCCCTGGCGCCTTTACCTCGACGATTAGTACGGGCACTCCGTCGATAACCACCGCGTAGTCAGGAAAGTACAGCTTCCTTGAAGCCCCTTTGCCGACCGTCAACCTTTTGATGTTTGCCTTCGTCTTGACTCGTGAAGAATCAATCCCCAACCCCAACGGAGCCGGGCTGGTGAGAAGGGGATATACGAATTGCTGCTCAACATCACTTTCGGACTGACGCATTTCCACTCCTTGTGATTAGGGCGTAAGCCAAAGAAGCTACATATTCCTTCGATACTCCCCACCCACCTCATACAGCGCATGGCTGATCTGACCGAGGCTGTGGGTCTTCACCGCTTCCACCAGCGCAGCGAACAGGTTCTCGCGCTTCCGCGCCGTCTGCTGCAGGGGCTTCAGGCCCTCTGAGGCGCCACCATTCCGCGCGCTCTGGTAGGCGCGCACGTTGGTGATCTGCTGGCCCTTTTCGTCTTCCGTGCTGCGGATCAGCTCGATGGTGGTGGTGATCTCGCCGCCGTGGTCCTTGCCGAGGAAGGTGTTCACGCCCAC
>JAIXTZ010000174.1 GCA_027483745.1 Lysobacteraceae bacterium | reverse complement strand
GAGCTGCTCGCCGCCAACACCATGCCGGCCTTCGCCGTCGGACTGCTCGAGCGACTCGCGGGCCTCTACGGCCTGCCGCCGCACACGGTGTTCTGCAGCGACGGCCGCCGCGTGCACGAGGCGGACGACCAGCGCCGTCGCGTCGTCGCCGCGCTCGGTCGGTACGCCGACTGGTCCTGGCGCCGGCTGGATTCGCTCGGCGCCGAGCCGGAGGTCGGCACCATCGAGCTCGCGTTCAGCACGCGCCGCACGGTGACCAGTCCTTGCGGCATCGCGGTGTACCTGCCCTCACGCACCGGCGCCGATGCCGTGGCCTTCCTCGGTGCCGACGACCTGCCCACGCGACACGACCCGCGCGTGTTCGACATGTTCGTGCAGAACACCACGGTGGCCGCGGACGGCGTGCGCCTCGTGGAGCGCTTGCGCGACGCCGCCTACGTCGATGGCCTCACCCGCTTGCCGAACCGCTCGGCGCTGGCCGAAACCATCGACGCCGCGCTGAAAGCACCACCCGAGACCCCGCAACGCCTGCTGCTGATCGACGTCGACCAGTTCTCGGAGATCAACGAAACCTTCGGCGACCGCATCGGCGACGCCCTGCTGCGCGGCGTGGCCCAGCGGCTGATGGCGCAGGCCGACGCCAGCGTGCGCGTGGCACGCGTCGCCAACGACACCTTCGCCGCCTTCGGCCCGCGCGACCTGCTGGTGCCCGGCGAATGGGCCAAGCGCCTCGACGAGCCCTTCGACGTCGAAGACCTGCAGATCGGCCTCTCGGCCTCGTTCGGCGGCGTCGAGCTGGTGAACGACTGCAGCAGCGGCGGCGAGGTCATCAAGATGGGCTACTCGGCGCTGAAACGCGCCAAGCAGACCGGCCATCGTTCGGTCGCGTTCTACTCGCACGAGGTCGCCACCGAGATCAAGGAACGCACGCGCCTGCTGCACGGGCTGCGCTCGGCCTTCGACCAGCAGCGCCTGTTCCTGATGTACCAGCCGCAGGTCGAGGCGCGCAGCGGCCGCACCGTCGGCCTCGAGGCGCTGATGCGCTGGCGCTCCGACGACGGCCGGCTGGTGCCGCCCGACCGCTTCATCCCCATCGCCGAGCAGTCCGGCCTGATCAAGGACCTCGGGGCCTGGGCGATGCGCAGCGCCATCCACCGCGGCGCGGCGCTGCACCATGCCGGCCATCCGCTGCGCATGGCCGTCAACGTCTCGATGAGCCAGCTGCTCGTCCCCGGCTTCGAGGTGATGGTGGCCGAGGCGCTGGCCGACGGCGGACTGCCGGCGGCGCTCCTCGAGATCGAGATCACCGAATCCGTCGCGATGCAGTCGCCGGACATCGTGCTGCCGCGCTTGGCCGCGCTGAAGCAGCTCGGCGTCTGCGTCGCCATCGACGATTTCGGCACCGGCTATTCCTCGCTGTCCAGCCTCGAGAAGCTCGCGCCCGAACGGCTGAAGATCGACCGCAGCTTCGTGATGGGCCTCGACGCCGAGACCGGCGGCGGCAGCCTCGCCGAGATGATCATCGAGCTCGGCCGGACGCTCGGCCTGAAGGTGATCGCCGAGGGCGTCGAGACGTCGACGCAGCGCCAGCGCCTGATCGCGCTGGGTTGCGACGAGCTGCAGGGCTACCTGTTCTCGCCGCCGCTGGCGGTGGAGTCGCTGGGCGAGTGGCTGGCGAAGCACGGCGAAGGTTTCGCCCTGTGAAGCCGAGATTCGCCTCCCCGGGGGCAGCAATCACCATCCTGCTGCTGGCCGCAGCGTTGCTCCCGGCCACGGGCGCCCGCGCCGCCACGGACGAGTTCTCGCTGAAGGCGGCCTTCCTCTACAACTTCACCCGCTTCGTCGAATGGCCGGCGGAGGCGTTTCCGCGAGCCAACGACGCCTTCCGCATCTGCGTCTACGGGAACGATCCCTTTGGCACCCGGCTCGATGCCCTGGTGCGTCGCCGCGTCGGCGAGCGACGCATCGAAATCACCCGTCCCACGACAGCGATCGAGCTGCCACGCTGCCAGATCGCCTACCTGGGCACCGGCACGCCGGTCGAGGTCGAGGCCGCCGCCGTCGGGAGCACGGCACCGACCACGCTCACCGTCGCCAGCGACGCGCAGTTCGCCCGCGACGGCGGCATGGTCGCGCTGGTGACCAACAGTGGCCGCGTCAGGCTGCACGTCAACCTCGAGAGCATCCGCCGCTCCCCGCTGCGCGTCAGCGCCAAGCTGCTCGAAGTGTCGGAAGTGCGCCACGGCGGCGGTGGCGGCCGGTGAGGGGCGGCCTGCGCCAGCTGTCGATCCGCACGCGCCTGCTGGGCGTCATCGGCGTCGTCACCCTGCTGGCCATCACCACCTTCGGCACCATCGCCCTCGTGAGCGAGCGGGAGGCGGCCCGCAACGCGCTGGGCTCGGAGCAGGCCGCGCTCGCCACCCTGGTCGCCAACCGGAGTGCGGCGGCCCTGCTGTTCGGCGATCCGGCGCTCGCCCAGGAGAACCTCGACGCGCTCGGCGGCATCGCGCACGTGCAGGCCGCCTGCCTGTACGACAACGAGGGGCGCCTGTTCACCGGCTATACCGCCGAAGACGCGCAACCCTGCCCGGCGACGCGCCGGGCCGCCGGCGCGGCGTCCCCGGGCTCGCTGGTGGCCGAGGTCCCGGTGGAGCTCGACGAGCCGGTGGGCTCGCTGTCGCTGCGCTCCAGCCTCGGGCCGGTGGAAGCGCGACTTCGCGAACAGGCCGAGACCTGGGCGGCCGCCGGGGCGGTCGGGGCCTTGCTGGCGCTGGTGTTCGCGAGCCTGCTGGAACGGCTCATCTCCGGCCCCATCCGCCGCGTGAGCGCGGTGGTGGAGTCGATCGACACCAGCAATGCGCAGGGCCGCCGCGCGCCGGTGGAAAGCAGCGACGAGGTCGGCCATCTCGCCGAGGCGTTCAACCGCATGCTCGATCGCCTCGACGAGCAGACGCGTGGCCTGAAGCTTCAAGCCGAATACAACGAGGTGCTGTTCAAGCGCTCGCCGCTACCGGTCATCGTCATCGACCCGCGCGCGGACTGCATGGTCGATTGCAACGAGGCGGCGGTGGCCATCTACGGCTACGGCAACCGCGATGCCACGCTGAACACGACCGCGGCCGATGTCTCGGCACCGCTGCAGTACGACGGCCGGCCATCCGAGCAGGCCATCGCCTCCCACATCGCGGCGGCGCTGGCCGGCCGGCCGCAGGTCTACGACTGGCGCCACCGCCGCCCCGACGGCAGCGAATTCGACGCCGAAGTGCATCTGACGCGCTTCGGCCCCGAGGACTCGCCGCTGCTGCTGGCCAGCCTGTTCGACGTCACCGAACGCAAGGCCGCGACCGCCGCCCTGCAGCGCATGAACGAGGCGCTGGAGTCACGCGTGGCGGAACGCACGCACGATCTCGCCGCCTCGAATGCCGAATTGTCGGCCACGGTCGAGCAGCTGCGGCGCGCCCAGGTGGAGCTGGTGCGCAGCGAGCGCCTCGCCTCGCTGGGCTCCCTGGTGGCCGGCGTCGCGCACGAGCTCAACACGCCGCTGGGCAGCGCCCTGCTGGTGGCGACCACGCTGGGGGACGGGATCGAGGAGCTGCGGCGCAAGCTGGAGAGCGGCGAATTGAAGCGCTCCACGCTCGACACCTTCCTCGAGCAGCAGGCCGAGGCGCAGGCCCTGATCGTGCGAAACGCACGGCGCGCCGCCGAGCTCATCGGCCGGTTCAAGCAGGTCGCCGTCGACCAGACCTCCGAACAGCGCCGCCGTTTCGACCTCGCCGAAGTCGTGGACGAGATCATCGGCACGCTGCAGCCGCGCCTGCGCAAGACGCCGCATCACGTGGTGGTCGATATCGCCCCCGGCATCACGATGGACAGCTTTCCCGGCCCGCTCGGCCAGGTCGTGACCAACCTGGTGATGAACGCCCTGCTGCACGGCCTTGGGGACCGTCCGGGCCACGTTCGCGTGGTCGCGGAAGGCCGCAACGGCGAGCACGTGGCGCTCAGCGTCAGCGACGACGGCGTGGGCATTCCACCCGAACACCTGTCGCGGATCTTCGACCCGTTTTTCACCACCAAGCTCGGCGAAGGCGGGAGCGGACTCGGATTGCACATCGTCTACAGCCTCGTGCAGCGAAGCCTCGGCGGGCGCATCGACGTGGAGAGCATCCCGGGCGGCGGGGCGCGCTTCACCGTGGTGATTCCGACCATCGCGCCCAGGATCGCCGAAGCGCCCTGAACCCCCGGTCGGTGCGCTTCAGCGCTTGAGCAGGCGCCGCCACCACGACGAACCGCGGGGCGCGCCACCGGTGGCGGGTTTCGCCAACGGCTCCGTGGGCAAGTCGGGGCGCACCAGGTCGCTGTCGGCCAGCGCCTGCGCCCAAGCACCGTCCTCCATCAGCAGCTCGACGCGCCAGTCGCGCAGGCGGCGCGCCACGAGGTACACCGCATCGTGGGCGGCACGACGGTCGGGGTCGAGCAGCACGGCCTCGGCGCGCTGGGCCAGCTCGCGGTCCTTGGTGGCCGCGATCGCACGCCGCAGCGCGGCCGTGTCGGCGCCGTAGCCGAGGCCGAGGCGTTCGTACAGGTCACGCATCGTCGTCTTGCAGGCGCTTCCACGCCTTCTGCACCGCGTCGAAGCGCTCGGCGGCGGCGGCTTTCGCAGCCTCGTCGGCCTGCGGCTGGCGGTCGGGATGGTGCTGGCGAGAGAGCTTGCGCCAGGCCGCCTTGATCGCGATCGGCGTGGCGTCCACCTTCAACCCGAGCACGAGCAGCGCCTCGCGGCGCTCGGCATCGGCGTGCGCCGCCTTGCCGGCGTCGGCTTCGCGGGCTTTCTGGCGGGCGGCGCGGGCGCGCGCCGCGGCCTCGGCGGCGTCGAAGAACTCGGGGTCGGACAGATCGGCTGGAGCCTCGAACTCGAGGCCGAGCAACGCGTCGAAGCGCTCTTGCAGCAGCGACGCCGGCGCCGCGAGCAAATCAGAGAGGAAGATCAACGCATGGCGTTCGATCTGCGAGATGCGGCCGTCAGCGGCGGCGACGCGGATGTAGAGGTCGATCAGCGAGACGGTGCGCTTCGGCGAACGCTGGCCGCGCAGGAAACGGAACAGCTTCGGCAGGTCCTTCGGCATCGCATCGGCGGCGAAGGCCTCGGCGATCGCCTGCAGCGGCACGCCTTCGGGGTCGTGCGTCAGCGCGAGGCCGACCTCGTGGAACTCGCGGGGATCGAGCGGGCCATCGAGCACCGCCAGCCACAGCGCGGACGCGCGGATGCTGTCGGCGAGTCGCTGCGGGCTGTCCTGCAGGCGCTGCACCAGCCCGGGCGCGGTGCCGTTCAAACCCGCCTCAGGCGTGGGCGTCGGGGTTCAGCAGCAGGCCGGCCAACCAGCTTTCGCCGCGCTCCAGCAGCTCCACGGGGGTGTACTGCCAGCCGGTGACGATCATCGCTTCGGCGACGGCGAATTCGCGCTGCGGCTTGTTGAAGCGACGCTCGCCGGCCTTGACCATCTCCAGCACGAAGGCCGGCGGCGGCACCGCCTCGGGATCCGCG
>JAIXTZ010000081.1 GCA_027483745.1 Lysobacteraceae bacterium | reverse complement strand
GCGCTCTGCGAGAGGTCGAGCAGCACCGCGGCGAGGCTGCGGTCCTTGTCCTCGAGGCTCACGCCGCCCACGAGGTCGGCATTGTTCTCGCGGTCGGCGAGGAAGCGCGCCGCTTCGCTCGAGGCGCCGCGCGTCGAGAGGACGAACACCGAGGCGCCGTTCGCCTGGCGACTCTGCGCGGCGTCGGCGTGGATGGAGATGAACAGGTCCGCCTGCGCATCCCGCGCCCGCTGGTAGCGCTCGCCGAGCGGGATGAACACATCGCTGTCGCGGATCAGCAGTGCGCGCATGCCGGGATGGCGATCGATCTCGGCCGCGAGCTCCCGCGCCACCTTCAGCGTCACCGTCTTCTCGTACGTGCCACCGCCACCGATGGCACCCGGATCGCGGCCACCGTGGCCGGCATCGATGGCGATGAGCAGCTCGCGCTCGCCGGACGCCGGCGAGGGCGCCGCGCCCGGCACCGCGTTCGTCCGCGTCGCTGGGACGGAAGGCGCCTCGACCGCTGCCACCGCGGCCTCCTCGCGGAACATCTCGAGGATGAGGCGCGACTCCCGGCCGGCCCCCTCGATGCGGGTCCGTGGGCGGACCGCCCCGCCGAGGTCGAACACGATGCGCAGCTTTCCTGCCTCGGGGGAGCCCGTACGGACGCCGATCACGCGGCCGTTCGGCGCCGGCGGGCGAAACCCGTCCGCCAACGCGGCGTCGGGCAGGTCAAGGACGAGGCGGTCCGGATTGGCGAGGCTGAAGAGGCGGTAGTCGCCTGGCGGGGCATCGAGGTGCAGTTCGGCCCGGGTGCTCCCGTCGCCGGCGCTGAGGCGCAGCTGACCGAGCTGGACTTCGGAATGGGCGAACGTGGCGTAGGCCAGCCCTGCGACCAGCACGGCCAAGTGCAACCAACGGGTCAGGTTGAGGGTGGGGGCACGCGGCATGAGCGCGATTCAAGCATTGGCCCCAACGCTTTGCAAGCGCTTTTTCCTTTGCAATCCGCAACCTGCAGCCTATTCCTACGAAGTTCCCTGACGAACCACCCCTAAGTCGACCCCGAGCGACCGGCCGACGCCCTACCTGAGGCCCCCTCAAGCCGGAACGTCCAGGCACGCCCCATCTCGCTCCGGGGCTCGAGCTCCGCGCGGCGACCCGCCGCCTCCACGGCAAGGCGGATCACCAGATCGGCCGCCGGAAGCGCAGGGCCACCCCGCTCAGGCCATTCCACCAGCCACAGCGCGGCGGCATCCTCGAGCTCGTCGAGGCCGAGGAAATCGAGCTCGCCGGCGTCACCGAGGCGGTACAGATCGAGGTGTGCCGCCTCCCCTTCCGATAGCGGGTAGCGCTCGATCAAGGTGTAGGTCGGGCTGCGGATGGTGCCCGTGACCCCGAGCGCGCGCAGCAGGGCCCGGGCCAAGGTGGACTTGCCGGCGCCAAGGTCGCCGAGGAGGTGCACGACCGCTCGACGGGGCCGGGTGGCCGCGAGCTGGGCCCCCAGCGTCGCCGTGGCCTCGGCATCGGGGAGGAACCGCATCGCCAGAGCCTCGCTCAGCGGCCGCGCCGTCATGGGTCCAGCACCGAACCGAAGGCGTCGATAACGTCGCTGGCGAGCAGGCCTCGACCGCGGGCGACGACATCCGCCGCCGCGGCGTGGGCCAGTGCGCCAACCCAGGCCGCCTCGAACGCCGGCAGACCTTGGGCGAGCAGCGCCGCGATCAGTCCGGTCAAGGCATCCCCCATCCCGGCAGAGGCCATGCCGGGATGCCCGGCATCGATGAGGTGAGGCGTTTCGCCGGGGGCGGCCACGATCGTGCCCGCCCCCTTGAGCACCACTACCGCATCGAACCTGGCGGCGAGCACCTGCGCTGCGCCGAAGCGGTCCGCTTGCACCGTGGCGCCATCGCACCCCAACAACCGCGCGGCTTCACCCGGATGGGGCGTCAGCACCGCATCGCGGAGCACTTGGGGACTTTGCGCCAGCAGGTTCAACGCGTCCGCATCCAGCACGAGCGGGCGCGCGGACGCCAGCGTGGCCTCGAACACCCGCACGCCCCACGCACCCTGCCCCAATCCCGGGCCGACCGCGAGCACATCGGCGGCCGCGAGCCGCGAGGCAAGCGCTTCGGCGTCAGGCAGAACCCCGGCCATCACCTCCGGGCGGCGGATGTTCAGCGCGGCCACGGTCTCCGGCCGTGAAAGCGCTTCCACCCAGCCGGCGCCGCCTCGCGCGGCGGCTTCCGCGCACAGTACGAGGGCCCCGGCCATGCCGTGGTCGCCGCCCAGGCAGAGCACCCGACCGTGGTGTCCCTTGTGGCTGTCGATGCGACGTCGCGGGAGCGCGTCGACCAGCGCCGGTGCCCGGACGGCCCACGCGGCCGGCCCGCCGATCGCCGCCTCGGCGGCCAGCGCGTCGACGTTCATGCCGAGCGAATCGACGAGGACCTCGCCGGCGGCTTCGCGGCCCCGAGCGGTGAAAAGGCCCTGTTTCGCGGCGACGAAGCACAGGGTCATCGCGGCGGGAAGGAACGCGCCCGGCGCGCTCCCCCGGTCGGCATCGATACCCGAAGGGACGTCGAGCGCCAGCACCGGACGCCGCTGCGCGGCCACCGCTTGCATCAGATCGCCGATGGGCGGCTCGGGCGCGCGGGAAAGACCGATACCGAACAAGGCGTCGATCCAAGCATCCACGTCGGGAAGGCCGGAAGCCGGGGAGCGAACGCCCTGCCCGGCCGCGAGCCAACGGGCCGCGGCGGCGCGGGCCTCCGGCGAGCGCGGCTCGCCGATGGCGACGACCTCGACGTCCAGCCCTGCACGTTGAAGCGACAGCGCGACCACGTAGCCGTCGCCGCCGTTGTTGCCTGTGCCGCACAGCACGCCGACCCGGCGCGCCTCCGGCCAGCGTTCGCGCAGCAGCGCGGCGGCGGCCTCGCCGGCCTGCGTCATCAGCCCGAAGGCATCGACGCCGCGCGCGAAGGCCGCGCGCTCGATGGCGCGCACGGCGTCGGTGCGGTACAGCGGCAGGGCATGGGGCATGCGTGGATTCTATACTTCGCGCCATGCACGACTGGGCCGCGCTCGCCGCCGACATCAAGCGCTGGGCCGAAGAGCTTGGCTTCCAGCAGGCCGGCATCAGCGCCGGCACGCTTTCGGCGGACGAAGCGCACCTCGCACGCTGGCTGGCCGAAGGCCACCACGCCTCGATGGACTGGATGGCCACCCATGGCACGAAGCGCAGCCGCCCGGACGAGCTGGTGCCCGGAACGGTGCGCGTGATCAGTGTCCGCATGGACTACGGCGTCGACGACGACGCGGCCTGCTGGGACACGCTGGCCGACGGCACTCGCGCCTATGTCGCGCGCTACGCGCTGGGCCGCGATTACCACAAGGTGCTGCGCGCGCGGCTGCAGAAACTCGCCGATCGCATCGCCGACGTCGTCGGCCCGTTCGGCTACCGCGCCTTCGTCGACTCCGCGCCCGT
>JAIXTZ010000349.1 GCA_027483745.1 Lysobacteraceae bacterium | reverse complement strand
GGAACCCACATGTGGAACGGCGCGGCGCCGAACTTGAACGACACGCCCACCAGCACGAAGACGACGCCGAACAGCAGCAGGCTGCGGTCGCCAAGGCTGGCCGCCGCTTGATGGATGGCTTCGAGCCCCAGATGCCCACCGGTGGCGCCATAGATCATCGACATGCCGTACAGGAGCAGGCCCGAGGCCAGCGCGCCGAGCACGAAGTACTTCATGGCGGCTTCGGACGAGACCTTGTTGTCCCGATCCATGGCGACGAGGCCGTAGGAGCTGAGGGCCAGCATCTCGAGGCCGAGGTAGAGCGTGACCATGTTGCCCGCCGACACCATGACCATCATGCCGAGCAGCGCGAACAGCACGATCGCGTAGAACTCGCCGGCCATCAGGCCGCGTTCGGTCAGGTAGGGCCGCGCGTAGGACAGCGCGAGGCCGGTGGTGATGCACATCGCGATCTTCAGCACATCCGCCAGCGTGTCGCGGACGAACATGCCGCCGAAGGCCGAGATCGGGTCGCCGGCGAGGCCGCGGCCGACCAGCAGGGCCGTCACCAGCAGCGACAGCAGGGCGAGGAAGTGGATCAGGCCGCGACGCTTGGCGTCGACGAAGAGGTCGGCCAGCAGCAGGCCGAACGCGGCGCCGCAGAGCACGATCTCGGGAAGGACGGGGACCAGGTCCGCGGCGGTGGGCAGGGGCATCATCGCGATCAGGTCTCCGTCACGGCGTCACGAGTTTGGTGGCCGACAGCTGCGACACCAGCTGCACCACGGACGCGTCCATCAGGTCGGTCAAGGGCTTCGGATAGACGCCGAGCAGCAGCACGCCGACGGCGAACAGGCCCAGCACCCAGGCTTCCCGGGCATTGATCTCGGTGAGCTCGGCGACATGGCTGTTGGCGACCTCGCCGAACAGGATGCGCTTCACCATCCAGAGCGTGTACGCCGCGCCGAGGATCAGCGTGGTCGCGGCGATGAAGCCGATCCACGGCTTGGCCTGGAAGGCGGCCAGGATGACCATGAACTCGCCCACGAAGCCCGACGTGCCCGGCAGGCCGGCGTTCGCCATCGCGAACAGCACAAAGAAGCCGCCAAACCACGGCATGACGTTCATCACGCCACCGTAGTCCTTGATCATTCGGGTGTGCATGCGGTCGTAGAGCACGCCGACGCAGCTGAACATCGCGCCCGACACGAAGCCGTGCGAGATCATCTGCACCATCGCGCCCTGCAAGCCGAGCTCGGCCGCGTCCTGGCGCACGTCGCCACCGCGCATCAGGCCGAAGGCGATGAAAATGCCCAGCGTCACGAAACCCATGTGGGCGATCGACGAGTACGCGATCAGCTTCTTCATGTCCTCCTGCACCAGCGCCACGAGGCCGATATAGGCCACGGCGACCAGCGAGAAGGCGATCACCAGCCACGCCCACTCGGCGCCCGCATCGGGGACGATCGGCAGGGTGAAGCGGATGAAGCCATAGCCGCCGATCTTCAGCATAATCGCGGCCAGCACCACGGAGCCCGCGGTCGGCGCCTCGACGTGGGCGTCCGGCAGCCAAGTGTGCACCGGGAACATCGGAATCTTCACCGCGAAGGCGGCGAAGAAAGCGAAGAACAGCCAGGTCTGCTCGGTGGCCGAGAGCTGCAACGCATAGAGATCGGCGAGCTGGAAGCTGCCGCCCTTCACGTACAGGTACAGCAGCCCGACCAGCATGAACACCGAGCCGAGGAAGGTGTACAGGAAGAACTTCAGGCTGGCGTAGACGCGGTTCGCCCCACCCCAGACGCCGATCACGATGAACATCGGGATCAGCATCGCCTCGAAGAACACGTAGAACAGGATGGCGTCCTGCGCGGCGAAGACGCCGATCATCAGGCTCTCGAGCACGAGGAAGGCCGCGTAGTACTGGTGCACGCGACGCTCGACCGAACCCCAGGCCCCCATCAGCACCAGCACGCTGGTGATGGTGGTGAGCAGGATGAGCGCCACGGCGATGCCATCGACGCCCAGGTGGTAGAAGATGTCGAACGCCGGGATCCACTCGTGCTTCTCGACGAACTGCATCGAGGCGGACGACGCGTCGAAACCGGTGTAGAGCGGGATGCTCAGCGCGAGTGTCGCCAGCGACACGAGCAGCGCGAACCACTTCGCCTGGGTGCCGCGCGACTCACCGAAATAGAGCGTGGCCAAGCCGCCCAGGAGGGGCAGCCAGATGAGGGCGCTCAGCAGGGGAAAACCATCCATCAGGGCGTCCTTGGTCGATTCAGGCGGCGGTCCATCGACCGACCAGCCACATCAGGGCGATCAGGCCGACGATCATCGCGAAGGCATAGTGGTAGAGGTAGCCGGACTGCACGTGGCGACTGACGGCCGCCACGCGGTCGATCACCCACGCCGAACCGTTCACCAGGGCACCGTCGATCAGGCCACGGTCGCCGCGCTTCCAGGCGACCTCACCCAGCTTGATGCCGCCATCGGCGAAGCCGTTGATCCACAGGTGATCCATCCAGTACTTCGCTTCCAGCACCTTCACCAAGGGCGAGAGTGCCTTCCGGATCTTGCCGCTGAGGCCCGGGCGCAGCAGGTAGAGGAAGGTGGCCAGCGCGAAGCCGCCGAGCATCAGCCAGAACGGCAGGGCCACGAAACCGTGCGATCCGAAGCCGACGGCGCCGTGCCCGAAGTACTTGCAGCCCACGTAAGCGAGCACATCCGGCGTCAGCGTGACGCCCGAACCGTGGTCGGCCTTCTCCGCGGCATCGATGGCCTCGCAGTTGGCCGGCCCCGAGACGGCAGGCTCAAAGGTGACGCTCGACGGCAGGCCAGCGAGGGCATCCGGCGTGCGCGGCACGTAGTGGTAGATCGCGCCTTCGAAGAAGGGCGTGACGTCCTTCTGCCCGGACAGGTCCTTGCCGAACAGCATCGGCCCCACCGTGAAGAAACCGACGACGATCGAGGGAATGGCGAGCAGGACCAGCGGCACGGTGACGACCCACGGCGACTCGTGCGGTTCGACCGGACCGTGGTGGCCATGGTCGTCATGCGCGTCGTGGTGGTCGTCGTGGGCCGCATGGCCGTCGTCGGCGTGGGCGTGGCGGAAGCGCTCTTCGCCGTGGAAGGTCAGGTAGAACAGGCGGAAGCTGTAGAAGCTCGTGACGAACACGCCGGCCAGCACCGCGAAGATGGCGTACTGGTTCACCCAGCTGCCGCCCTCGCCCGCCGCGCGGACCGCTTCGATGATGCTGTCCTTCGAATAGAAGCCCGAGAAGAACGGGAAGCCGACCAGAGCCAGCGTGCCGATCAAGGACGTCCAGTAGGTGATCGGCATGTACTTGCGCAAGCCGCCCATCTTCCGCATGTCCTGCTCGTGGTGCATGCCGATGATCACGCTGCCGGCCGCGAGGAACAGCAGGGCCTTGAAGAAGGCGTGCGTCATCAGGTGGAACACCGCCGCGCCGTAAGCCGACACGCCGAGCGCGACCGTCATGTAGCCGAGCTGGGACAGCGTCGAGTAGGCGACCACGCGCTTGATGTCGTTCTGCACCATGCCGATGAGGCCGGTGAACAGCGCCGTCGTCGCGCCGATGAACAGGATGAACTGGAGCGCCGAAGGCGACAGTTCGAACACCGGCGACATGCGGCTCACCATGAAGATGCCGGCGGTCACCATCGTCGCCGCGTGGATCAGCGCCGAGATCGGCGTCGGGCCTTCCATCGAGTCGGGCAGCCAGACATGCAGCGGCACCTGCGCCGACTTGCCCATCGCGCCGATGAACAGGCAGATGCCGACGAAGGTCATGGCGTCGATGTTCCACGCCGGCACCTGCAGACCGAGCAGGCTGAACTCGTTCCAGAAGGTCAGCACCTGTCCCGGGCCGCTGGTCACCTGCGCGAACACCGTCGCGTAGTCGAGCGAGCCGTAGTAGTACAGGACCGCCGCGATGCCGAGCAGGAAGCCGAAGTCACCCACGCGGTTGACGATGAACGCCTTCATGTTGGCGAAGACGGCGGTCGGGCGCTTGTACCAGAAGCCGATCAGCAGGTAGGACACGAGGCCCACCGCTTCCCAGCCGAAGAACAGCTGCAGGAAGTTGTTGCTCATCACGAGCATCAACATCGAGAAAGTGAACAGCGAGATGTAGCTGAAGAAGCGCTGGTAGCCCTCGTCCTCGGCCATGTAGCCGATGGTGTAGATGTGCACCAGCAGCGACACGAAGGTGACGACCACCATCATCATGGCCGTCAGGCGGTCGACCATGAAGCCGATATGCGCCGAATAGCCGCCGATGTCGAAGAAGGTGTAAAGGTTCTGGTTGTAGGGGTCGGCGCCGCCGAACCAGAGCTGCCACAGCACCTGGATGGAGAGCGCGCAGCTCAGCGCGACGCCGGCAATGGTGACGGTGTGCGCGCCGGCGCGGCCGACCTGGCGGCCGAACAGGCCGGCCACGATCGAGCCGAACAGCGGCGCGAGCGCGATCAGCAGCAGGACGTTCGTGGAAAGGGTGTGTTCCATGTCAGCCCTTCATCGCGTCGAGTTCGGCCACGTTGATCGTCCGCGTGTTGCGGAAGAGCGTGACGAGGATGGCGAGGCCGATGGCGGCTTCGGCCGCGGCGACCGTCAGGATGAAGAACACGAACACCTGGCCGTGCACGTCACCGAGGAAGCGCGAGAACGCGACGAAGTTGATGTTCACCGCCAGCAGCATCAACTCGATGCACATCAGCAGGACGATGACATTCTTCCGGTTGATGATGATGCCGGCGACCGACAGCGCGAACAGGATCGCGCCCAAGGTCAGGAAGTGGCCGAGGGTGATCATGCGTCGCCCTCCTCGCGGCGGACTTCCGCCGCCATCTTGATCACGCGCACGCGATCCTCCTTGCGGACGGCCGACTGCTTGGCCGGGTCCTGGTGGCGGGCGCCCGGACGGCGGCG
>JAIXTZ010000125.1 GCA_027483745.1 Lysobacteraceae bacterium | reverse complement strand
GGCCTTGATCCGCTCCATCGCCGCCATGGGATTCCTCGCTGGTTTCACGACGCTGGCACCGTGGGACGGCACCGCAGGGCTACAATTCTATCCCCTGCGACCATTCCGCCGTCGCATCGCCCGTCCGCCATCCCCACGGAGAGCCCCATGGCCATCACTCTGCCCGCCCTGCCCTACGCCCGCGACGCCCTCGCCCCGCACATCTCGGCCGAGACGATCGACTTCCACTACGGCAAGCACCACCAGACCTACGTGGACAACCTCAACAAGCAGATCGCCGGCACCGAATTTGAGTCGCTCGACCTCGAGGCCATCATCCGCAAGTCGCAGGGGGGCATGTTCAACAACGCCGCGCAGGTGTGGAACCACACCTTCTATTGGAACTGCCTGAAGCCGAACGGCGGCGGTGAGCCCAAGGGCAAGCTGGCCGAGGCCATCAACGCGGCCTTCGGCTCGTTCGCGGCCTTCAAGGAGCAGTTCACCCAGACCGCCCTGACCACCTTCGGCTCGGGCTGGGCCTGGCTGGTGCAGCGTCCGGACGGCACGCTGGCCCTGGTCTCCACGTCGAACGCGGCCACTCCGCTGACGGGCAACGACACCGCGCTACTGACCTGCGACGTGTGGGAACACGCCTACTACGTCGACTACCGCAACGCCCGCGCCAAGTACGTCGAGGCCTTCTGGAACCTCGTCAACTGGGACTTCGTCGCCAGCCAGATGCGCTGATGGCGGAAGCGCTGCTCTCGATCGAATCGCTGGCCGCCGCCCACGGCGGCCGGCGCGTTTTCGGGGGCGTGTCGTTCGAATTGGCGCGCGGCGGCATCGCCGCGCTCCTCGGGCCCTCGGGCACCGGCAAGACCACCCTGCTGCGCGTGATCGCCGGCCTGCACGCAGCCGAAGCGGGCGTGGTGCGCCTGCGCGGCACCGACGCCGCCGGCCTCAAGCCGGAGAAGCGCGGCGTCGGCTTCGTGTTCCAGGACCTCGCGCTGTTCCCGCACCTCGACGTGGCCGCGAACATCGCGTTCGGCCTGTCCGCGTGGCCGCGCCCGGAGCGCGAGGCCCGCGTGGCCGACCTGCTGGCGCGAACCGGCCTCGATGGCCTCGGCGCTCGTCGCCCGCATGAACTCTCCGGCGGGCAACAGCAGCGCGTGGCCCTGGCCCGCTCGCTGGCGCCGAAACCCGACCTGCTGCTGCTCGACGAGCCGCTGTCGAGCCTCGATGCCGACCTGCGGCCGAAGCTGCGCGATGAACTCCGGACGCTCCTGAAGTCGGAAGGCACGGCGGCGTTGCTCGTCACGCATGACCAGGACGAAGCCTTCGCCTTCGCTGACACCGTGGGCGTGATGCTCGACGGCCGGCTGGCGCAATGGTCGCCGGGCTACGAGCTGTACCATCGCCCCGCCAGCGCCGAGGTGGCCCGCTTCGTCGGCGACGGCCGCCTGCTGCCGGTGCGCTGGCTCGACGCCGACCGCGTGGACTCGCCGTTCGGCCCGTTGGCCGTGCCGCGCGCCGCTGATGCCCTGCCCGTCGATGCAGGCCGCGAAGGCCTGCTGCTCCTGCGCCCGGACGATGTGCTCATCGGTGAAGGCGAGACGCCCGCCGTCGTCGCCGACATCACCTTCCACGGTGCGGAATCACTGCACCGCCTACGCCTCGACGACGGCACCGAGCTCAGCGCCTTGGCCCCCAGCCACCGGCGCTTCGCCGTCGGCGAGCGCGTCCGGGTGCGCCCCGACCTCGCCCACGTGGTGGTGTTCCCGCGCTGAACTCCGTCGCGCCGCCGTCGCTACAGCCAGCCCTTCTGCCGCGCGAGCCGATGCGCCTCGACGCGGTTCGCGGCGCCGAGCTTGCCGATCGCCTCGCTGAGGTAGTTGCGCACCGTGCCGTTCGACAGGTGCAGCGTCTCGGCGATGTCCTGCGAACTCAGCCCTTCGCCGGCGAGGCGGAGCACCGCTCGTTCGCGGTCGGTCAGCGGATCGGCCTCCTCGCGCCAGGCGTCGACGGCCAGCTCGGGGGCGATGGCGCGGCCGCCGCGATGCACGTCGCGCAGGGCCTGCGCCAGCTTCTCGACCGGCGCGTCCTTCAGCAGGTAACCGCGCACGCCGGCCTCCAGCGCTCGGCGCAGATAGCCGCCGCGCGCGAAGGTGGTGACGATGACGACGCGGGTGGCGAGCTTCGCCTCCTGCACCTTGGCCGCGAGATCGAGGCCCGTGAGGCCGGGCATCTCGATGTCGGTGAGCAGCAGGTCGGGCTGGTGCTGCTGCACGGCCTTCCACGCGCTGTCGCCGTCGCCGGCCTCGGCGACGATGGCGAAATCGGATTCCAGAGCGAGTAGGCCGGCGAGCGCCCCGCGCAACAGCGCTTGGTCTTCAGCGAGAACGATACGGATCATGCCGCGACGCTAGCGGCGGGCGTTCGCCCCGTCCAGCGGCAGCAGCAGGCGGAGCCGCGTGCCGGCGCCAGCGGCACTGTCGATGGCCAGCTGCCCGCCCAGCGCTTCGACACGCTCACGCATGCCGGAGAGGCCGTTGCCCGGGGCCACGCTGCCGCCCGAGCCATCGTCCTGGACGTCGAGCCGGAGGACGCGGCCCTCGCGGACCAAGGCAATCTCGACATGGGAGGCGGCGGCGTGGCGGATGACGTTCGTCGTTGCTTCGCGGAGCGCCATGCCCAGGGCGTTTTCCTGCTCGGGCGAGAGCGGCGGAAGGGGGTCGTGGCGGATCTCCAACGCAACATGGGCGGAGAGTAAGGCCAAACGGGCATTCGCCAGTTCCGCGGCGAGTTCCGTGGATCGCATGCCGGTCACCGCCTCGCGAACCTGCTTCAGCGCGTCACGCGCGACCGCTTCGACTTCGCCGATGTGGGTGGCAGCTGCCGATCCATCGCGCTCGGCAAGGCGGCGGGCAAGCTCGCTCTTCACCGCGATGACGCTGAGCGTGTGCCCCAACAGGTCGTGCAAGTCGCGGGCGATGCGCTCGCGCTCGGCGCTGCGCGCGAGCCGGTCGACCTCCTGCTGGCTCAGGCGCAGGGCGGCATTCCGCGCCATCTCGCGGCGGCCGAAGATCGCCCCGGTCATCACCGTGCCACCAATCACCAACGGCGCGAGGGCGAACGGCAAAGGCTGCCCGGTGGCCTGAAGCAACGCCGCGTAGGCGGCCGTCACCGCCGCGCCCAGCCCGACGGCACGACGCCAGGGCTGGGAGAAGCCCAGGGTGGCGAAGGCATAGACGACGAAGGTGTTGGCGCCGGGGTTCCACGGCGTCAGCGCAAAGCCGAGCAGCACCATGAGTGCAGCGGCACCGAGGGCCCGCCGGCCTTCGACCGTGTAGCTGATCCAGTACACCGGCAGGAACAGCGCCAAAGCGGCCAGAGTCAGCCCCATCGCCGGCCCGCGCCACTCGCCGGAAAACGCCAGCGGCAGGAACAGGAAGACGAGGTAGACCAGGTTGATCCGACGCCAAGCCCGCCCATCAGCTTGGGGCCACGTCGCAGGCGCCGCTGCGCCAGCGCGGGACGACGAGGGCAACGGGGCATCGACGGAACGGACCATGGCCACAGCTTAGCCCCCCGAGGCCGCGCGGCGGCGATCCGCCCGCAGCGCCAACACGAGGAAAAGCCCGGTATAGGCGATGAGCACGGCGACCGAGGGCAGCATGTTGGGCGTCCGCGCGCCGACGACGCCGAGGGCCAGCTCGCCGAGGTGGTAGGCCGGCAACACGAGGGCGAATTGCTGCAGGACCTCCGGAAAGGCGCTGATTGGGAACCAGAGGCCGGAGAGGACCGACATGGGCAGGTACAGCAGGTTGACGACCGCGACCGACGCCCGTGCCTCCACGACACTCGCGATCCAGAGGCCCATCGCGCAAAACGGCAGGGTGCCGAGCATCAGGACGCAGGCCAGCAAGGCCCACTGGCCGGCGGACAACGCCACCCCACCAAGCTGCGCGGCCATCAGGGAGAGGCCCAGCACCACGGCCGCGGAGAAGACCACGGCGCCCGCCAGCTTACCGGCGAAGTAGGCGCCGATCGGTATCGGCGACACCTGCTTCAACGCCAGCCAGCCCATCTGGCGCTCCATCGCCATGCCGACACCGAAACCGAACAGCGCCGGTCCGATAACGCCGAAGGCGCCATAACTGGCCAACAGGTAGCGGGCCGCTTCCGCGCCGGAGGCCTTGGGGAGCATCAGCCCGAACAGGCCGTAGAAGGCGAGCGGAAAGACGATGGTGGGTATCGCGAAGCCCGGCATGCGGGCAAGTTGCAGAAGTGCGAGTCGGATTTCGCTCGCGTAGATGCGCCACGCCGGGGCAACCGGCGCGGCGGTCAGGACATCGGCGTTCATGCAGCCTCCCGGACGAGTTCGATGACAGCGTCTTCCAGCGCCTGCGGCTGGACTTCGAGCCCCGACAGCTTAGGGTCGCAGTCCAGCAACCGGCGGACGACGGGCTCGGCGGCGCGACAGTCGATGGTGAGAAGTCCACCGTCGCGAAGGACTCCGAGCACGCCCTCCCACCCCGCCACCTCGGGCTCCGCGAGCGCCGTGCGGCACCGCACCCGCGTCCGCCCCTGCCGGGCCTTCAGGGCCATGGGGCTGTCGACGGCGATCACCCGTCCGCCGCGCATGACCGCGATGCGATCGGCGAGCGCGTCGGCTTCCTCGAGGTAATGCGTGGTCAGGACCATGCTCACGCCCTCGGCGCGGAGTTGCCGCAACACGCCCCAGAACTGGCGTCGGGCGTCGGCGTCGAGGCCGGTGGTTGGCTCGTCGACGAACACGACCGCCGGCCGGCCCGTAATCGCCACCGCGAACTGGACGCGGCGCTGCTGCCCGCCGGACAGCGCGGCGTACCGCCGGTGCGCGAGGTCTTCCAGTCCGGCAAGCGCCAGGACCTCGTGCAAGGGACGCGGCGCGGCATAGGCCGCCGCGAATCCACCGATGATCTCGGTCACCGTCAGCACTTCGGGCAGTCGGGCCTCCTGCAGCATCACGCCTAGATGACGGCGTGTGGCCGCGTCTCGCGGATCCCCGTCGCAAAGGCGCACGACGCCTTCCTGCGGGCGCAGGCGTCCGGCCAGCAGGCCGAGGACCGTGGATTTTCCTGCGCCGTTGGGCCCGAGAAGTGCGAGCACTTCGCCTGGCGCGAGGCGAAGGTCGATGCCGTTGAGCGCCACCACCGCCCCGTAGCGGTGGTGGACGCCGACCAACTCGGCACGGGGAACGGCGGTGGACGTCATGGTCGTGGTCCTCGGGTTGGTGTGTTCCAACAGGCTGGCCGCGTTCACGCTGCGCGCGCAGTCGCGGGCGTCAGCTGAACGCCCTGACATCTGTCATCCCGCTGGCTGTAACGCGGGCGCCTTGCCTTTCGAATCCACGTTCAGCCCCTCTTGCTCCGGATCACCATGAACACCGCCTCCACGACGCGCTTCACCCTCGCCACCCTGCTCGCCGGCGCCCTCGCCGCCTGCGGGCAGGCCCCCGCCACGCCCGCGCTTGCGACCGCCTTGGCGCCGAAGCCGGACGTCCCCCGCGAACACCTCGACGCCGTGGTGCTGGGAATGGGCTGCTTCTGGGGCGCGGAACGCCGCATGGGCGCGCTGCCGGGCGTGATCGACGTCGAAAGCGGCTACGCGAATGGCGAAGTGCCCGGCACCTACAGCGACGTGCTGAACACCGAGCGCGCGCGCAAGCTCGGGCTCACCGAGAAGCGCAACCACGCCGAGGTGGTGAAGGTCGTCTTCGACACGCGCGCCACCACGCTCGCCGCCGTGCTGGCCGGCTTCTGGGAGAACCACGACCCGACGCAAGGCGACCGCCAGGGCAACGACATCGGCAGCAACTACCGCAGCGCGATCTACACGCACGGCGACGCGCAGCTGCGCATCGCGCAGGCCACCAAGGCCGCGTTCCAGACCGCGCTGGCGGCCGAGGG
>JAIXTZ010000202.1 GCA_027483745.1 Lysobacteraceae bacterium | reverse complement strand
GGCGACAACATCTTCCACGGCAGCGGTTTCACCGAGCTGCTCAAGCGCGCCGACGCGCGCGGGTCCGGCGCGACCGTGTTCGGCTACTGGGTGAAGGACGCCAAGGCCTACGGCGTGGCGGAGTTCGACGCCGCCGGCCGCGTGGTCGGCCTCGAGGAGAAGCCCGCGCAGCCGAAGTCGAACTACGCCGTCACCGGCCTGTACTTCTACGACGGCCGCGCGCCAGAGTTCGCCGCGGCCCTGAAGCCCTCGCCGCGCGGCGAGCTGGAGATCACCGACCTCAACCGCCGCTACCTCGAGGACGGGTCGCTGCACCTGGAGAAGATGGGCCGCGGCTACGCGTGGCTCGACACCGGCACGCACGAGTCCCTGCTGCAGGCCGGCAACTTCATCGAGACCATCGAACAGCGCCAGGGCTTGCGCGTGGCCTGCCCGGAAGAAATCGCCTACACCAATGGCTGGATCAGCGCCGACGAGCTGCAGGCCCTCGCAGCGCCGCTGGCCAAGAACGGCTACGGCCAGTACCTGCTCTCGCTGCTGACGCACGGCCCGGTGGCTTGAGGATCTGCGCATGAAGTTCATCGACACCGCCCTGCCCGGCTGCACCATCATCGAGCCCGCCGTGTTCGGCGATGCCCGCGGCGCCTTCTTCGAGAACTGGAACGCGGCGAAGTTCGCCGCGGCCGGCATCCATGCGTCCTTCGTGCAGGCGAACGTCTCCACCTCGACGCGCGGCGTGCTGCGTGGCTTGCATTACCAGTGGCCGAATCCGCAGGGCAAGCTCGTGCAGGTGCTCGAGGGCGAAGTCTGGGATGTCGCCGTCGATATCCGCCGCGGCTCGCCGACCTTCGGCCGCAGCGCGGCCGTGGTGCTCAGCGCGGAGAACCGCAAGCAGTTCTGGATCCCCGAAGGCTTCGCCCACGGCTTCGTGGTCTTGAGCGAGCGCGCCACCTTCTCCTACCTCTGCACCGCGCTATACGACCGCGAGGCCGACGCCGGCGTGCGCTGGAACGACGGCCAGCTCGCCGTCGACTGGCCAGTATCCGACCCCTCGCTGTCGGAGAAGGACGCCAAGGCGCCCTTCCTCGCCGACATCCCCGAGGCCCGCCTGCCGGTGTTCGCGGCATGAGCCCGTCGAGCCCGTTGACGAAGGGCCCCGTGCTGCTCGTCGGCGCCGACGGCCAGCTGGGCACCGAACTGCGCAAGGCCCTGGCCGCGCGCGGCATCGCGCCGGTGATGAGTTCGCTGCACGGCACCCTGCCCGACGGCGGAACGGCTCATGCCTGCGACCTGTCGGCACCGGGCGCGCTCGCGGCGCTCGTGCGCGAGGTCGCGCCTGCCGTGGTGCTGAATGCTGCCGCCTACACCGCGGTCGATCGCGCGGAATCCGAAGTCGACCTCGCCCGCCGCATCAATGCGACGGCGGTGGGCGAACTCGGCGAGGTGGCGAAGGCCCTCGGCGCCACCGTCGTGCACTACTCGACCGATTACGTCTTTGCCGGCGACGGCACCCGGCCGTACCGCGAGGACGACGCGCCCGGCCCGGTCTCGGTCTATGGCCGCACGAAGCTCGAGGGCGAACAGGCCCTCGCCGCCAGCGGTGCCGAGGCCGTGACCTTCCGCCTCGCCTGGGTGTATGCCGCGCATAGCGCGAACTTCCTCCGCACCATGCTGCGCGTCGGCGCGGAGCGCGATCACTTGCGCGTGGTCGCCGACCAGATCGGCGCGCCGACGCCGGCGCACTGGATCGCTGAGGCGTCCCTGACAGCCCTCGAAGCCGGCGCGCGCGGGCTCTACCACTTGGCACCTCAGGGCCAGACCAGCTGGCACGCCTACGCCGAAGCCATCTTCGCCGGCGCCGTGTCGCGCGGCCTGTTGGCGAAGGCACCGTCGGTCGAAGCCATCCCGTCGAGCGCCTACCCGACGCCCGCCGCCCGCCCCGCATGGTCAGTGCTCGACAGCAGCACGCTGCAGCGCGACGCCGGGGTGCGCCTGCCCGACTGGCGCGTTGGCCTGGACGAGGTGCTCGACCAACTGACGGCACTGCCTCGCTGATCGGACGCCCGGGACCCACTTCGGTATGCGCATCGCCCTCGCCACCGCCATCGCCGCCTTCGCGCTCGACGACGACCTGCCGCCGCTGCTCGACGCGCTTCGCGCGCGCGGCCACATGGCCGAAGCGGTGGCTTGGGACGACCCGACCGTGTCGTGGTCGCGTTTCGACCTCGTGCTGCTGCGTTCGACGTGGAACTACACCGAATGCCCGGCCGAGTTCCTCGCTTGGTGCGAGCGCGTCGCAGCGAGCACGCGGCTGCTGAACCCGCCCGCCCTCGTGCGCTGGAACACCGACAAGCGCTACCTCGCGGACCTCGCCTCGAAGGGCGTGCCGGTGATCGAGGCGCACTTCCTCGCTCCGGGCGACGATCCGGCGAGCTTTCCGGCCCATGCCGAGTTCGTGGTGAAGCCCTGCATCGGCGCCGGTTCGCGCGACACCCAGCGCTACACCGCGCCGAACCGCGCAGCGGCCATCGCCCACGCGAAGCGCCTGCTCGACGCGGGCCGCCACGTGCTGGTGCAGCCCTACCTCGACGCCGTCGATACCGCCGGCGAAACCGCCCTGCTGTTCTTCGCCGGGCGCTTCTCGCACGCGATCCGCAAGGGGCCGCTGCTGGCCCGTGATGGCGAAGCGACCAGCGCGCTGTTCGCGCCCGAAGCCATCACACCGCGCGAGCCTTCGTCGGCGGAAATCGAGGTGGCGCATCGTGCGCTGGCGGCGATTCCCGGAGGCGCACCGCTGTATGCGCGCGTCGACCTGCTGCCCTCGCCCGAAGGACCGCAGCTGTTGGAACTCGAGCTCACCGAGCCCTCGCTGTTCTTCGACCATGCGCCCGGCTCGGCCGAGCGTTTCGTCGCGGCAATCGAATCGACGCTCGCCGGCTGAGCCGGCGCGAACTCAGCCGCCGATCGCGTCGATCACCCGCTGTGCCAGCACCTCGGGCGTCGCTGCCGTCGTGTCGAGGCGCAGGTCCGGCGCCTCGGGGCGCTCGTAGGGCGCGTTGATGCCGGTGAAGTTCGGGATCTTCCCCGCACGCGCCTTGGCGTAGAGGCCCTTCACGTCGCGCGACTCGCAGACGTCGAGCGGGGTGTCGACGAAGACTTCGACGAACTCGCCCGGCGCGAAGAGGCTGCGCGCCGTTTCGCGCTCGCGCGCGTAGGGCGCGATGAAGCTCACCAGCACCACCAGCCCCGCATCGACCATCAGCTTCGCCACCTCGGCGACGCGCCGCAGGTTTTCGACGCGGTCGGCCTCGGTGAAGCCGAGGTCGCGATTGAGCCCATGCCGCACGTTGTCGCCGTCGAGCACGTAGGTGTGACAACCCTGCGCGACCAGGCCGCGCTCGACGAGATTGGCGATCGTCGATTTGCCCGAGCCCGAGAGGCCGGTGAACCACACGCAGCGCGGCGTCTGGCTCTTTTGCGCGGCACGCACGGCCTTATCGACGCTGAAGGCCTGCCAATGGACGTTCTCGCCCCGGCGCAGGCCGTGGCGCACCACGCCGGCACCGGCGGTGGCGTTCGTCAGGCGATCGACGAGGATGAAGCCGCCCAGTGCGCGAGACTCCTCGTACGTCGCCAATGGGATCGGCGCGGCCAGGCTCAGCTTCACCAAGCCGACGTCGTTCATCGCGAGCTGCTTCGCGGCCTCGTGCGCCTGCGTGTTGACGTCGATGCGATGGCTGACCTCGGTGACCGTGGCGGCCACCTCGCGCGTGGCGATGCGTAGCCAATAACCGCGCCCCGGAACGAGCGGCGCTTCGTCCATCCACACCACGTGGGCCACGAACTGGTCGCTCACCGGCAAGGGCGCGGAGGCCGCGCTGATGACGTCCCCACGCGACACGTCGCGTTCGCGATCCAGCGTGACGACGACCGCTTGGCCGGCCTCGGCGTGGTCGACGTCGCGACCGCCGACCAGCACGCGTTCGATACGCGCCTCGACGTTGGACGGCTGCACGCGGACGGCATCGCCCGCCGCGAGTCGGCCCTGCGCGACGGTGCCTGCATAGCCTCGGAAGTTGGAATCCGGCCGCAACACGAGCTGCACCGGCAGGCGGGCCGCGCTCTCGGCATCGAGGGCCGGGATCGGTGCCACCTCGAGATGCTCGAGCAGGGTCGGGCCGGCGTACCAAGCCACCGCGCTGCTTCGCGTCAGGTTGTCGCCATGCAGCGCCGACACCGGCACCGCCTGCACGCGCTCGATGCCGACCGCTTCCGCGAGCGCGGCGTACTCGGCGCGGATTGCCTCGAACACGCCCTCGTCCCAGCCGACGAGGTCCATCTTGTTCACGGCCAGAAGCACCTGCTTCACGCCCAGCAGCGCGCAGATCCAGCTGTGGCGGCGCGTCTGCGGCAGCAGGCCCTTGCGTGCATCGACGAGCACGATGGCGAGGTCGGCCGTCGAAGCGCCCGTCGCCATGTTGCGCGTGTACTGCTCGTGGCCCGGGCAGTCGGCGACGATGAAGTGGCGCTTCGGCGTGCTGAAGTAGCGGTAGGCCACGTCGATGGTGATGCCCTGCTCGCGCTCGGCGGCGAGCCCATCGACGAGCAGCGCGAAATCGAGCGCCTCGCCCTGCGTGCCGTGCTTCGCGGAATCGCGGGCCAGCGCGGCCATCTGGTCGTCGCTGGCCTGACGCGTGTCGTGGAGAAGGCGCCCGATCAGGGTGCTCTTGCCGTCATCCACGCTGCCGCAGGTGATGAAGCGCAGGCGATCCATCAGAAATAGCCCTCCTGCTTCTTCTTCTCCATCGAATCGCCCGGCGCGTGGTCGATCACCCGGCCCTGCCGTTCCGAGGTCGTCACCTGCTCCAGCTCGGCGATGATCTTCGCGACGGTATCGGCCTCGGATTCGACACCGCCCGTGAACGGCCAGCAGCCAAGCGTGCGGAAGCGCACTTTGCGCATGATCTCGCGCTCCCCCTCGCGTAGCGGCATGCGGTCGTCGTCGCGCATCAGCAGCACGCCGTCGCGCTCCACGATGGGTCGCTCCCGAGCAAAATACAGGGGCGGCAGTTCGATACCCTCGCGCTCGATATAGCGCCAGACGTCCATCTCGGTCCAGTTCGACAGCGGGAAGGCGCGAACGCTCTCGCCCGCATGGATGCGGCCGTTGTACTGGTTCCACAGCTCGGGACGCTGCGCCTTTGGTTCCCAGCGCAAGGCCGCATTGCGGAAGCTGAAGATGCGCTCCTTGGCCCGCGACTTCTCCTCGTCGCGACGCGCGCCGCCGATGGCGCAGTCGTAGCCGCCCAGCGCGAGGGCCTGCTTGAGCCCCTGCGTGCGCATCACCTCGGTGTGCACCGAAACACCGTGGACGAAGGGGTCGATGCCGGCCTTCACGCCTTCCTCGTTGACGTGCACGCGCAGTTCGACCCCGTACTTCGCCGGCACGGCGTCGCGGAAGCGGTAGGTCTCGGCGAACTCGAAAGTGCTGTCGATGTGCAGCAGCGGGATTGGCGGCGGTGCAGGCGCGAAGGCCTTCACCAGCAGATGCAGCAGGGTCGTGCTGTCCTTGCCGATCGAATACAGCAGCACCGGATTGCGGAACTGCGCCGCGACCTCGCGCAATACGTGGATAGCCTCGGCCTCGAGGCGATCGAGGTGGGTCAGCGGCACGGTCCGAATTCCGCCGTATCGATGCTTATTGGCTCACGCATGGCGACCGTAGACGTCGTCCAAGCGCACGATGTCGTCCTCGCCGAGGTAGTCACCGCTCTGCACCTCGATCAGGGCCAGCGGCTCGCTGCCGGGGTTGCGCAAGCGATGCACGCTGCCCTTGGGGATGTATGTGCTCTGGTTGCGCTCCAGGCGGAACACGCGCTCGTCGCAGGTGACCTCGGCCACGCCGTCGACGACGATCCAATGCTCGGCGCGGTGGGCGTGCTTCTGCAGGCTCAAGGATGCGCCCGGCTTGACCACGATCCGCTTGACCTGGAAGTGCTCGCCCTTGTCGACGCTGTCGTAATGGCCCCAGGGCCGGTAGACCTGCCGGTGGTTCACGTGCTCGCCGCGGCCGGCGCTTTTGAGCGAATCCACGATCGCCTTGACGTCCTGCACGCGGTCGCGGTGCGCGACCAGCGTGGCGTCCGGCGTATCGACGATGACGAGATCGCGCACGCCGACGGTGGCGATCAGGTGGTCGCCGACGGCGTG
>JAIXTZ010000187.1 GCA_027483745.1 Lysobacteraceae bacterium | reverse complement strand
CGTTCAGGCTTTCCGCAGCAGGGCGGACATGCACACCGGCGATGAAGCTGAATTCCCGGGCCGTATTTATGGGTCAAGGCGAAATGTTAGCGCACGCTGTCGAGCACAGCAGAGGACGCGCGTGGAGTATAGCCGTCCAATGGCGTCGCCATGCCGTGACGGGCGTCGCGGCGCGATGCCGTGGTTCAGCGCGACGCGTGGACGGCAAGCAGCGATTCGAGCTTGCGGTTGAGGTCGGCGATGCCGCGCGAGAGCTCGCCGTCGCGACCGTCGAGTTCGCGGCGGAAGGCGTTCACTTCGGCGGCGAGGTTCAGCGCGGCGATCACGGCGATGCGGTCGAAGGCCGCCATCTTGTTGTCGCCGCGGATGCCGCGCATGCGGGCGTCGAGCAACTGGGCCGCGGCCTGCAGCGACTCGCGCTCGTCCGGCGGACAGCCGATGGTGAACTCGCGGTCGAGGATGCGGATGTTGACGCCCTCGCTCACGGGTTGGCCTCCATCGACTTCAGGCGCTGGATCATCGCTTCGACGCGACTGCGCGCCTGCTCGTTCTTCGACAGCAGCTGGGCGCGTTCGCCGGCCAGCTGCTCTTGGGCCTGTGCCAGTCGCCGGTTCTCGTCGGAGAGCCGCTGCACGACCGCAACGAGGGCGTCGATGCGGGCAGCGAGCGTCGCGAGGTCGTCGCGCGGATCGGGATGTCGACTCATGGCGGCATCTTGGTCGGCGATGGGAAAGACGGTCAAGCGGCGCTCGCGCCGCTCCGCGGGGATTCGTTGCGCTCGCGGATGAAGGCGAAGGCCTGCGGGGTCTCGAGCGGGCGCGACAGCCAGTAGCCTTGGACCTCATCGCAGCCCTGGCCGCGGAGGTAGCCGAGCTGGGCCGCGCTCTCCACGCCCTCGGCGACCACGTGCAGGCCGAGTGAATGGGCCATGGTGATGATGGTTGCGGTGATGGCCTTGTCGTCCGGGTCGTCGGTGAGGTCGCCGATAAACTCTTTGTCGATCTTCAGCGTGTCGATCGGCAGGCGCTTGAGGTAGATCAGCGACGAGTAGCCGGTGCCGAAGTCGTCGATGGCCACGCGGACGCCGACATCGCGCAGCTGGTGCAGGACGGCCAGGGTCTGCTCGGCGTTCTGCATGACCATGCTCTCGGTGACCTCCAGCTCGATGCGGCCGGGCGGCACCCCCGTCTCGGCGAGGATCTTGCGGAGCTGCTCCGCGAGCGGCGCGCGAAGCAGCTGCAGCACCGAGACGTTGATGCTGCATGAGACGTCGATGAGGCCGTCGTCGCGCCAGCGGCGCAGGGTGCGGCAGGCTTCGTGCATCACCCACTCGCCGATGCCAAGGATCAGCCCGCTTTCCTCGGCCAGCGGGATGAACTCGACGGGACTGACGTCGCCGAGCTCGGCAGAGCGCCAGCGGAGCAGGGCTTCGACGCCGACGATGCGGTCGCTGCGCAGGCTCAGACGCGGCTGGAAGACAAGGCGGAATTCGTCTTGTGCCAGGGCACGCCGCAGGGCGGCGAGCAGGGCGGCGCGCCTGCGGGCCTCGGCGTCCATCGCCTCGTCGTAGATCTCGAAGGTGTTCCGGCCTTGCGACTTCGCCTGGTACATCGCGGTGTCGGCGAACTTCAGCAGGTCGGTCGGCACCATCGCGTGGTCGGGGTACAGGCTGATGCCGATGGACGGGGTGATGCTCACGTTGTGGCGCTCGTCCACCTCGAGTGGGAGGCTGAACGCGGCGAGCAGTTCGCGCGCGAGGCGCTCCGCCGAATCGACACCGTCGAGGTCCTCGACGATGATCGTGAACTCGTCGCCACCGAGCCGCGCCACGGTGTCGGTGGGACCAACCGCGGCCTGCAGGCGCGCCGCGGCCGCCTTCAGCAGGCGATCGCCGGCAGCGTGGCCCAGCGAGTCGTTGATGTCCTTGAAGTGGTCGAGGTCGATGAACAGCACCGCGACACGGCTCTCCTGCCGTCGCGCGCGGATGATGGCGCGGGAGAGGCGCTCGGACAGCAGGGTGCGGTTCGGTAGACCGGTGAGCGTGTCGTAGTTGGCGAGGTAGCGCAGTTCCTGCTCGGCGCGCTTCTTCTGGGTGATGTCATTGACGACGGCGACGAAGTGGGTGCGGTGCTGGCTGGCGTCGGTGACTTCGGAGAGCTCGATCCAGCTCAGGAACTCCCCGCCGTCCTTGCGGCGCTGCCACATCTCGCCACTCCAGTGGCCGCTGCGGACCACGATGCCGCGGACTCGCTGGTAGAACTCGGCGCTGTGCTGGGACGAGTCGAGCAGGTTGGAGGGCAAGCCGAGCACGTCGCCTTCGCTGTAACCCGTGATTCGCGAGAAGGCCGGGTTGACGGCGACGAACGTGAAGTCGAGGTCGATCACGGAAACCGCCTCGCTCATGCTGCGGAAGACCTCGTAGGCCACGCGGGTCTCGCGCTCGGCGCGCCGGAGGTCTTGGATGTCGCGCGTGGTGCCGCTCAGCTTGACGGCCTTCCCGGCGGCATCGCGGTCGGTGACCTTCCCGCGCGCGCGCACCCAGCGCCAGTCGCCGTCCTCGTGGCGGATCCGGTGCTCGGATTCGAAGAACTCCGTTTCGCCGTTGACGTGGCGTTCGACGAGGCTGCGCAGGCGTTCCACGTCGTCAGGATGGACCGCCTCCTCGCGCCATTTCGCCAGCGGCATCTCGTCCGGGGCGGAGGCACCGGCAATCCGCTGGATGCCGCGGCGCGCGAGCGTGCCGGTGCGTACGTCGAGCTCCCAGAACACATCGCCCGACGACGCCAGAATGAGGTCGATCTGCTGCTTCAGCCGTCGGATCTGGCCCAGGTGCAGATCGTCTTCCGCGTGGCGGGCCCGCCTTGAACGCGCCCTCGCGAGCAGCACGGCGGCGAGGGTCACGCCGAGCACGACCACCAGGAACCAAGCTTCGGCTGCGAAAGGGGCAGCGGGCATTGCGGGTGGTCGCCTCGGGGTCGCCGGCAAGAACGGCAGTGTACGCAGGGGGCGGGCGGGCACCAAGCGCGGTGCGCGCTGGTAGACTGCGTTTACTGATTGCGGTCGCGTGAAATGTCCGAGCCCTTGCCCTCCTATGCCGCGGTGGCCGAGCAGATCGGCGCGCTGGCCCTCTCCGTTGATCCATCCGAGCTTCACGGATCGCTGTGCGCCCTGCGCTGCGGCCACCCGTTGCGCGCGAACTGGCTTGCCGAGGCGATGGGCGACGACACCGTGCCGCTGCCGCCCGCGTCGTCGGCCCTTGGCCGTCTTGATGCCGCCACCGTCGAGCAGCTTGGGGAGACCGACTTCGGCCTCGAATTGCTGCTGCCTGACGACGAAGCGCCGGTGGCCGAACGTGGCGAAGCGTTGGTGGCCTGGTGCCGCGGCTTCCTTGGTGGCGTCGGCTTGGCCGGCATCGAGCCGAAGCTCGGCGAGGAAGCGCGCGAAGCCTTGGCCGATGTCGCCCGCATCGCCGAATCGGACGTCAGCTACGACGATCCCGAGGCCGACGAGGAAGCGCTGGTCGAGCTCGAGGAGTTCGTCCGCGTGGCGGCCTTGCTGATCCACGGTGATTGCCTCGCCGCCGCCGGCGACCGCAAGCGCCTGCACTGATGGCGGTAACGAGGGCCCCCGCCGACGTCGCGAAGGGCGAGTACCAGCGCCGCCGCCGTGCCCTCCTGCAGATGGCCCAGGACGACGCCATCCTCATCCTGCCGGCCGCGCCCGAGCGCATCCGCAGCCACGACACACACCATCCGTACCGGCAGGACTCTGACTTCCTCTATCTCACGGGCTTCCCCGAGCCGGAGGCCGTGCTGGTGCTGGTGCCGGGGCGCGCCCATGGCGAGACCCTGCTGTTCTGCCGCGAGCGCCACCCCGAGCGCGAACTCTGGGACGGACGGCGCGCGGGGCCGGAAGGCGCCGTCGCCGGCTACGGCATCGACGATGCGTATCCGATTGATGACATCGACGAGATCCTGCCCGGCCTGCTGGAGGGCCGCTCGCGTGTCTATTACCACTTCGGCCGCGACACCGACTTCGACCTCAAGCTGATCGGCTGGGTGAACCGGGTGCGCGCGCAGGCGCGGCAGGGCGCGCAGTCGCCACACGAGTTCCTCGAGCTGGGCCATCTGCTGCACGAACTCCGGCTGTTCAAGTCGCCGGCAGAGCTGAAGCAGATGCGCTTCGCGGCGAGCGTCGCGGCCGAGGCGCAGAAGGCCGCGATGCGCGCGACCCGCGCCGGAGGGCGCGAGTTCGAAGTGGAGGCGGCGCTTTGGGGCGTGTGGCGCGCGCACGACTGCGTCCCGGCCTACAACCCCATCGTCGGTGCCGGCCCCAATGGCTGTGTGCTGCACTACGTCGCCAACAACGGCGCGCTGCGCGACGGCGACCTGCTGCTCTGCGACGCCGGCGCGGAGTTCCGCGGCTACGCCAGCGACATCACCCGCACCTGGCCCGTGAATGGTCGCTATTCGAAGGAGCAGCGGGCGCTGTACGACCTGGTGCTTTCGGCGCAGGCCGCGGCGATCGCCCAGGCGCTGCCGGGCCGCCCGTACGCAGCGGTGCATGACGCGGCCGTCGAGGTGCTGACCGAGGGCCTGCTCTCGCTGGGGCTGCTCAAAGGTACGTTGAAGAAAGCCTTGGAAAGCGAGGCCTACAAGGCCTTCTACATGCACAAGACCGGGCACTGGATCGGCCTCGACGTGCACGATGTCGGCGACTACAAGGTGGCCGGCGAGTCGCGCCTGCTCGAGCCCGGCATGGTCTTCACGGTGGAGCCCGGCCTCTACATCGCGCCGGAGGCGAAGGTGCCGGCCAAGTGGCGCGGTATCGGCATCCGCATCGAGGACGAGGTGCACATCACCGACGACGGGAGCGACGTGCTGACGGGTGCGGTGCCGAAGGATGCCGACGCGGTCGAGGTCTGGATGGCGGGCTGAGGCCCGCGCCTCACATGTCGTGTTTGTTGAGTGCCAAGCCGCGGGCCTGGTACTGCTTCCAGCGTTCGCGCAGCGGTTCACGCGCCGCCGGGTCGGCGGGCACCACTTCCAGCACACGCTCGAAGCCCTCGGGCACCGTTTCGGCGCGGAGGTTGATCACCATCGCCCGCATTCCGGCGTCGATGCCCGGGGGCACGATCAGCACGGGCACGTCGGCATCGTCCTCGTCGAGCCCGGCGATCTGGTGTTCGATGAAGCTGTCCTCCTCGAACGACCACAGCAGGTCGTCGAGTTCTTCGGCCTGCTGCGCGCTGGCGCACAGCACCAGCGTGGGTTTGCCGGTGCCGTGGCAGCGCTTGGCCAGCTCGCAGGCGAGCAGCAGGGGCTGCTCGCGGAAGCGAGGTTTGTCGATCAGGTAGAAATCGGCCCGGCTCACTTCGCCTGGTCGATCAGCCAGCGCGTCAGCAGACCGACCGGGCGGCCAGTGGCCATGCCCTTGCGGCCCTCATCCGACGAGGAACCGGCGATGTCGAGGTGGGCCCAGCGCTGGCCTTCGGCGAAGCGCGCGAGGAAGCAGGCCGCGGTGATCGAGCCGGCCGCCTTGCCACCGATGTTGTAGACGTCGGCGTAGATCGAATCGAGCTGCGACTGGTAGTCATCCCAGATCGGCAGGCGCCAGGCGCGGTCGTGCGCGTATTCGCCGGCGGCGAGCAGTTCCGCGGCGAGGTCGTCGTGGTGCGACATCAGGCCGGTGGCATGCTTGCCCAGCGCGATGATCACGGCGCCGGTCAGCGTGGCGACGTCGACCAGGGCCTTCGGCTCGAAGCGCTGCGCGTAGGTCAGCGCGTCGCAGAGGATCAGGCGGCCCTCGGCGTCGGTGTTGCCGACCTCGATGGTCTTGCCGCTCATCGAGGTGAGGACGTCGGACGGGCGGTAGGCATTGCCGTCCGGCATGTTCTCGACCGCGGCGGCGATGGCGATCACGTTGATCGGCAGCTTGAGCTTGGCGGCGGTGAGGAAGCTGCCAAGCACGCTGGCGGCGCCGAGCATGTCGAACTTCATCTCCTCGATACCGCCCTGCACCTTCAGGTTGATGCCGCCGGTGTCGAAGGTGATGCCCTTGCCGACCAGCACGTGCGGCTTGGCGTCGCCGCCGCCGTTCCACTTGAGCACGATGACCTTCGGGCGGTTG
>JAIXTZ010000120.1 GCA_027483745.1 Lysobacteraceae bacterium | reverse complement strand
GTTGGCGAACACCACGTGCTGTTGGGCATCGAGCAGCAGCATGGCCACCGGCGTGTTCTGCACCATGGTGTCGAGCAGCAGCTCACGCTGCACGAGTTGGAGCTGCTTTTCGCGCAGGGCCTCGCCGATGGCGTTATGGCCGGCAACGAGGTCGCCGAGCTCGTCGTTGCGCGGCCAGCGCAGGCCGAAGCTGTAGTCGCCGTCGCGGTAGCTCAGCGCCGTGCCCGTGAGGGCACGGATCAATGAGCGCACCGGAGACAGCCACGCCCCGAGCAGCCACAGCAGCACGAGGCCGCTGGCGCCCACGACCAGCGCACCGGCGAGCAGGGCATCACCGAGCCACGCCTGCAGGGCCAACGCGAGCCCGATGCCGAGCGCGAGCACCGGCAGCACGCGCAGCGCGAACTGGCCGGCGAGCGAGAACCGCCAGCGCGTCACGACGGCAAGGCCCCGGACGAGCCGCTCACGACGCCGACTCGCGGTCGATGCCCAGGCGCTCGAGACGCCGGTACAGCGCCTGCCGAGACAGGCCGAGTTCGGCGGCGGCCTGCGCGAGCACGCCGCGATGGCGCTTCAGCGCCGCCTCGATGCTGGCGCGGTCGGGTTCGTCGCCATCGGCGGGCGCTTCGCTGCCGCGTGCCAGGGCGCTGGCGGCGGAGGCCGGAAGGCCGAGGTCGCTGGCGGCGATCGTCGGCGAGGCCGACAGCAGGGCCGCGCGAGCGATGGTGTTTTTCAACTCGCGCACGTTGCCCGGCCAACCGTGCGCGCGCAGCGCGCGGCGCGCGCCGTCGTCGAGCGCCTTGCCGCTGCCGGCCAGGAAATGCTCGGCCAGCGGAATCACGTCGAGCGGCCGCTCCGCCAGCGGCGGCACGCGCAGTTCGATCAGGTTGAGCCGGTAGAACAGATCCTCGCGGAAGCGCCCGTCGCGGATCATCGCGGCAAGGTCGGCATTGGTCGCGCTGATCACGCGCACCTTGACCTGGCGTTCGCGATTGCTGCCGAGGCGCTCGAAGCGCCCGGTTTCCAGCACGCGCAGCAGCTTCATCTGCCCGGCGGCCGGCAGATTGCCGATTTCATCGAGAAACAGCGTGCCGCCGTCCGCGGCCTCGAACTTGCCCTCGCGGGCCTTGGTGGCGCCGGTGTAGGCGCCGGCCTCCGCGCCGAACAGCTCGGCCTCGATCAGCTCGGAGGGCAGGGCGCCGCAATTGAGCGTCACGAACGGCCCGCCGCGGACCGCGGAGTTCGCCTGCAGCACCTCGGCGACCTTCTCCTTGCCGCTACCGTTCGGGCCGGTGATCAGCACGGGAACGTCGGCGCCGGCGACCTGGGTGGCGAGCTGCAGCACGCGCTCCATGGCGGGGTCGGCATAGACGATGCCGCGCAGGTCGAAGCGACCGTCGAGCCCGGCGCGGCGGCGGCGGTCGGCGCCTGCGAGCTGTTGCAGCGCGCGACGCGTGTCGGACAGCTCCAGCAGGTTGCGCACGCTGGCCAGCAGCTTGTGGTCGTCCCAAGGCTTGCCGAGGTAGTCGGCCGCGCCGGACTTCATCAGGCTCACCGCGGTTTCCACCTGCGTCCACGCGGTGAGCAGGATCACCGGCATGTCCGGGTGGCGGCGGCGGATCTCGTGGAACAGGGCGATGCCTTCCTCGCCGGAGGTGGTGTCGGCGGTGAAGTTCATGTCCTGCAGCACGAGGTCGACCCGCTGCGCGTCGAGCAGGGCGAGGCCCTCCTCGGGGCTTTCGGCCCCGAGGACGGTGAGGCCGTGCAGGTCGAACAGCACGTCGAGGGCCGTGCGCACGCCGGCGTTGTCGTCGATGACGAGGAGAGTGGGCATGGGCGCAGTCTAGTCGTCGCCGTCCTCAAGCGCTGCGCGTGGCGACGGCCGGCGGCACCGACGCGGCGCGCAAGGCCGGCCCCAGGACGGCGGCGACACCAAGGGCGAGCAGCACCACCGAGCCGACGCCGAGGTAGCCCAAGGGCAGCTTCGAGAGTTCGAGCTGGTCCATCATCAAGGTATTGAGTCCCAGAGCGAGTCCGCAGCCCACCACCACGCCGGTAAAGGTGACGAGCACGTTTTCCGTGACGAACAGCCGCACGATGTCGATGCGCCGCGCCCCCAAGGCGCGACGCACGCCGATCTGCTTGCGTCGCTGGTTCACCCACAGCGAGGCCAGGCCAACGATGCCGCTGGCCGTCATCGCCAGCAGCAGTCCCATCACGACGAGCAGGCCATTGACTAGGGTGTGCGCCCCCTCGTACCGCTGCTGCCGAGTCTCGGCCATCGTGTCGACGCCGCCGGACATCCGGCCCGGTACCCGCTTCTGAAGCATCTCGTCAGCGGCCGTTGCAAGCCGATCGAGCGCGGCCGGATCGTCCACGCGCACCGCATACGTCCGCCAGTTCTGCACGAGTCGCGTCGGGAAGATCACCGAGCGTGTGCCGTCTCCGCCGCCCCATGACGCACGGCCCCAGGGCGTCACCAACTCCTCGACGACGCCGACGATCGCGATGGGTCCTGCATCGCCCCAGTAGAGCGGCTTGCCGATGACGCTCGATTCGTTCGGGTAGAGGATCTTCGCCATCGCCGTGGTGACGATGGCGCTCTTCGGCTCCGGTTCGGGCACGTCGGCGTTGTTCTCGTCGACGAGCAGGACCTCGTCGTCGCGAAAGCCGCGGCCCTCGACCAGGCGCAGGCCCCAAGTGTCGATGATCGCCGAGTCGGCCAAATAGGTCGCGGCCGCGGTGATCGGCTGTTCGGCGTTGGGCTTCACGTCGAAGCCGGAATTGCTCCCCGAGTTCGACAATGGCACCTGGTTGACCCACGCGCTATCGACGATGCCGGGCATCGCGCGAAGCGCATCGAGATCGGCCTGAGTGGCCGCGCCGGTGGTGTCGCGTTCCTTGTCGACGACGCTGACATGGAACACAAGATCGTCGTCGAGCCCTGTGGGCCGCTGCGACTCCGTCATGCGGTCGCGGACGACATACAGCGCGTTGGCGAGGATGGCGAGGGTAAGGGCCACCTGAAGGGCGATCAGCAGCACGCCGGTCTTGCGATGGCGCATGGCGGAAAGGATGGGACGCAGTTCCATGGTCGACCTCACTGGCTCTTCAACTGGATGGCAGGACGGACCTGGCAGGCCTGCCACGTGGGCAGCAGGCCGGCCAGCAAGGCGGCCAGCAACCCGAGGATCAAGGTGCCCGCCATCAGCGACGGGTGCATGGCGTAGAAGTCTTCGGCGCCGGACAGGCGACCGTTGACCAGTTCGACCCCGTAAAGCGCGAGGCCCAGGCCGAGCACCGCGCCGGCACCGCCGAGCACCCCGGCCTCGACGAGGCTCTGCCGGAAGATTTCCGCGCGGGTGGCGCCAAGGGCGCGACGCACGCCGATCTCGCCGGCGCGGGCGGTGAACTTCGCCAGCATCAGCGTCACCACGTTGACCAGGCAAACCAGCAGGAAGCCGAAGGCGATCCACGTGGCCATCCGCGTGTCGTTGCTGACGGCGCCGCTGAACTCCAGCCACTCGCCGACGTCGCGCAGTCGATTGTTCTCCGGTCGCGGGAGCCGGCCGAGCTTCTTCTGCTCGGCGACATAGGCCGCGAGGTAGCTTTCGAACGCGTCGCGGTCGGCCGCATTCTCCAGCTCGACCCAGTACTGCAGCCATGTGCAGTCGGACTTCAGGAAGTTCGCATAGCCCTGCTCCACGTCGCCGTTGCAGTTGGTCCAGCCGTTGTTCCGCCATTCGCGGCCGATGGCGTTGCGGATGGGTAGCCACAGCCGGTGGACGTCGCTGTCCACCCCGGACCCGTTGATCCGATAGAAGCGAGGCGTCGGCTTCCACTCGCCAAGTACGCCGGTGATGGCGTACTCGCGGTCATCGATGCGCAAACGGCGACCGACGACGTCGGTGGTCCCGAACACCTGATCCGCGAGCTCGTGGCCGATGATGGCGACGTCGGCGCCGCGCGCCTCGTCCTCCGTGCTCCACGGGCCGCCCGCAACAAAGGGCATGTCGAACATCGGGAACACGTCGCGCGTCACGGCCATGCCCTGCTCGCGGAACGGCGCGAGGTCGCCCCGTCCGGGATCGATGGCGGGGCCGACGCCGTACAGCGCGGTCTGCCGGAGGCCCTTGGCGTCGCGCAGCAGGTTGTCGACGTCGGTCCAGCTCATCTGCCGCTCGGGCTCCTCGTTGGGCCGGTAGCTGCCATTCATGGGGCCGATGTCGATCTGCGGCACGAAGAGGCGATCGCTCTTCTGCGGGATCGGGTCGCCGGCCATCACGAGGAGCATCGTCAGGCTGGTCATGCTGGCGCCGATGCCGACGGCGAGGATCATCACGATCAGGGCGGTGAGCACCGGGGCGCGGAGCAGGATCCTGAGGCCGAGCTCGAGGTAGTAGCGGACCATGCGGGGGCTCCTCAGGCGGCCGTGGCGAGGCGCTGCAGGTCGACGACCTGGCCATCGACGATGTGGATGTTGCGTTGGGCGCGCGCGGCGAGCTCCGGATCGTGCGTGACCATCACGATGGTGGTGCCTTCCGCGTTGATCTGCTCGAGCAGCTCCATCACGCCGCGGGCCATCTGTGTGTCGAGGTTGCCGGTGGGTTCGTCGGCGAGCAGCAGGCGCGGGCTGCCGGCCAGCGCGCGGGCGATGGCGACGCGCTGCTGCTGGCCGCCCGAGAGCTCGGCCGGGTAGTGCTTCATGCGCGAGGCGAGGCCCACCTTGGCGAGCGCCTCCTCGATGCGCTGCTTGCGCTCGGCCGCCTTGAAGCCGCGATAACGCAGCGGCACATCGACGTTGTCGAAGAGGTTGAGGTCCGGGATCAGGTTGAAGCCCTGGAAGATGAAGCCGAGCTTCTCGTTGCGCAGGCGCGAGCGCTGGTTGTCGTCGAGGCCGCGGACATCGACGCCATCGAGGTGGTACTCGCCGCCGGTGAACTCCTCGAGCAGGCCGGCGATGTTGAGGAATGTGGTCTTGCCCGAGCCCGAGGGGCCGGTGACGGCGACGAACTCGCCTTCGCGCACCTGCATGTCGATGCCGCGCAGGGCGTGGGTTTCGATCATGTGGGTCTGGTAGACCTTGGAAAGTTGCTTCATCGAGAGCATGGCGGGGTCCTGCGTGGGCGTCGGGGAGGAGGAGAGGGTTATTCGTTGATCTGGACGCGCTCGGCGTCGTCGAAGAGGTCGGTGCCGGAAATCACGACACGCTCGCCTTCCTGCAGGCCGTCCACGATCTCGACGGCGCTGACGGCGGTGGCGCCGAGGGTGATCGGCCGGCGCACGGCGTCGCCGTCGTCCATCACGTAGGCGAAGCGGCCACCTTGGGTTTCGACGAACGGGCCGCGGGCGATCATCAGCACGTCGGGCCGCTCGTCGATCAGCACGCGGGCGCTGAGGCGCTGGCTCTGGCGCAGGCCTTCCGGTTGGTTATCGAGGCGAACGCGGGCGAGCACCACGCGCTCCAGCACTTCCGGCGCGATGGACGTGAGTTCGCCGCCCAAGGTCTGCGCGCCGATGCGCACTTCCACGCGCATGCCCAAGCCCAGGTCGTCGGCATAGGTTTCCGGCACTTCGAGCTCGACTTCGAGCTGCGACAGGTCCACCACGGTCATCAGCGGCGCATTGGCGGGAACGACCGCTCGGTCGGCGACGGCGATGCTGCCGACGATGCCGCTGACCGGGGAGCGCAGGTCGAGATCAGCCACGCGTCGCTCGAGGTCGGTGACCACGGCGCGCTGACGGGCCAGCGCTTCCTCGCGGCTCTTCAGTTCCAGCGCGGCGTTCTGGCCTTCGAGCCCGGCGTCGGCCTCGCTGTGGCGTGCACGCACCTGGGCTGCTTCCACCGCGTCCGTGTAGCGCAGGCAGTCGGCGCGCGGGATGGCTTGCACCTCGCAGGCGCGGGCGGTGCGCTCGGCATCGCGCTGCGCCGTCTGCAGGGCAAGGCGGCCTTCATCGGCGGTACGTGCGGCCAGCAGTCGCGCCTTCTGCGCGAGGATGCGCTGGCGAGCGACATCGGCCTCAAGGCCGCGCAGGCTGGCGAGTTCGCGGTCGCGCTCGGCGCGAAGCTCCGGCGAATCGAGCGTGGCGAGTACGTCGCCTTGCTTCACCGTGGCGCCGGCGCGGGTCTTCAGGTTCACGGTGGAGGTCGCCGGTGCGTAGAGCGTCGGACTCACCGCGGCGACGATGCGGCCGCTCACCTGGGCGTCGCGCACCAGCAGGCCGCGCTCCACGGTGGCGAAGCGCAGGCGTTCCGCACTCACCGAGCGGCCGGCGCCGGCCCACATCCAGGCGCCGGCCAGAACGCCCACCACGATCGCGGCGGCGCCGATCGCCGGCCACGGCAGGCGGCGCTTCGGCGCGGCGACGGTACGGTCTTGGGCGGAGGTGTCAGGGATCATCGGCGCGGACGTCGTCGGGGAATGCCTCTTCCCTAGCACGAGGCGTGCCAATCGGGTTTCCCTTTAATATCAGTGGCTTGTGACGACGGTTCAGCGTCCGCGGCCGTCCGGACGGTGTCCGCGGAAGGCGGGTGGCGCCCGCGCGTGGACAGAATTCCACCGTCGTCGCGCCATGCCGCTGCCTTCACGGCCGCTACACTGTGCGCCCCCGGATTTCTGTGGAGCGGCACTCAATGTGCGGAATCGTTGGAGCGATCGCCGGTCGCGATGTCGTGCCGGTGCTGGTCGATGGACTGAAGCGTCTCGAGTACCGCGGCTACGACTCGGCCGGCGTGGCCGTGCTGGACGGCGAACTGAAGCGCGTGCGCCGCACCGGCCGCGTGGC
>JAIXTZ010000087.1 GCA_027483745.1 Lysobacteraceae bacterium | reverse complement strand
TTGCCTGCGCCCCCACGCCGCTGGCCGCGCGCGGGTTGGCGCGGGCGCACGACGGCCTCGCCGTGGCCGATGCCACCCAGTTGCAGCGCCTGCTGGCGCGCCTTCCGCTGGGTTTGGCCGGCCTGCCCGACGACGCCTTGCGCCTGCTCGAACGCAGCGGCTTCAAGCGCTTGGGCGATGTGCTGGCCCTGCCGCGCGCCGCGCTGGCGAAGCGCATCGGCCCGTCGGTGCTCGATCGGCTCGACCGCCTCGTCGGCCGCGCGCCCGATCCGCTGCCCCTGTACGAGCCGCCCACGCGTTATGCCGCGCGTCTCGATTTCGACCACCCGCTCGCCGATGCAACGGTGCTGGTCTTTCCGCTGCGCCGCCTGCTGCAGGAGTTCGCGCTGTTCCTCGTGCAGCGCGACGGTGGCGTGCCGGGCTTCCGCTTGGTGTTCGGCCACGAGGACGGCGTCGCCCCGACGCGCCTCGAGGTGCGGCTGGCCGCGCCGGAACGCGATGCCGCGCGGCTGTTCGACCTCGCGCGCCTGAAGCTGGATGGCGCGCGCTTGCCGGCGCCGGCGGTGAGTCTTGGCCTCGAGGCGGACGACCTGCCCGGCTTCCATCCCGAGCATCGCGATCTGTTCGATGCACGAACGCGCAGCGGCGATGCCGGCCTGCTCGACAGCCGCCTGCGCGCGCGGCTCGGCGATGCTGCCGTGCAGGCCCTGGCCGTGGTCGACACGCATCGCCCGGAAGCCGCGTGGTGCTGGGTCGACACGCCGCGCACCCGCCTGCCAGCGCTGGCCGAGGGGCCGCGGCCGCTGTGGCTCATCGACCCCCCGATCGTGCTGCGCGAGGTGGTGGAGGCGGTGCTGGCCGGCCCGGAGCGCATCGAGACCGCGTGGTGGGACGACGAGCCCGTACGCCGCGATTACTACCGCCTGCGCACCCGCGGTGGGCAGGAGGCCTGGGCCTTCCGGCCGGTGGGCGGCGAGGGTGGGCCGTGGTGGCTGCATGGCTGGTTCGCCTGAGGGCCGCGCGACGAAGGCCGCGCTTACCGACTACGCCGAACTGCACTGCCTCTCGGCGTTCTCGTTCCAGCGCGGGGCGTCCACGGCCTTGGAACTGTTCGAGCGCGCGAAAGCGCTGGGCTACCGCGCTTTGGCCATCACCGACGAATGCAGCTTCGCCGGCCTCGTGCGCGGGCTGGAGGCCAGCGAGGCCACGGGCCTGCCGCTGGTCTGCGGCACCGAAGTGCAGCTCGCCGACGGGCCGGCGCTGGTGCTGCTGGTCGAATCCACGCGTGGCTACGAGCGGCTTTCCGCGCTGATCACCACCGCGCGGCGGCGCGAGGCGAAGGGCAGTTACGCGTTGCACCGCGCCGATGTCGAGGCCGCGTTCGACGAGGGTATGGGCGAAGGCGACCACGGCGTGCTGGCGCTGTGGTTGCCGACGCCGGGTGAATTGGGCCTTGGCCTGTCGTCTCGCGATGATGCGCCGACAGATACGCACTCCGCGCCCGCGCTGGCGGCGCTTCATGCGGCGTCGGGCGCGAGCACATGGTTGGGCCGGTTGTTCCCCGGCCGCCTCTGGTTGGGCGCGCAGTTGCACCGCGGCCCGGACGACGACGCCCGCCGCGAGGCGATCGCCGCATTGGCCGCGCGCACCGGCCTGCCCGTGGTCGCCTGCGGCGACGTGCACATGCACCTGCGCCGTCGTCGCGGCCTGCAGGACGTGCTCTGCGCGCTGCGCCACCGCGTCACGCTGCGCGAGGCCGGGCGCCGCCTGTTCCCGAACGGCGAGCGCCACCTGCGCACGCGGCAGGCGCTGGCGGCGATCTTCCCGCGGGCGTGGCTGGAGGAAAGCGTCGCCATCGCCGCGCGCTGCTGTTTCCGCTTGCGTGACTTGAAGTACGACTACCCCTGTGAGCTGGTGCCCGAAGCCGAGACACCGTCGAGCTGGTTGGCCACGCTCACTTGGGACGGTGCCGCGCTGCGCTGGCCGGACGGCCTGCCGGAGAAAGTGCGCACGCAGATCGAGGCCGAACTGGCGTTGATCGCCGAGCTGAAGTACGAGGCCTTCTTCCTCACCGTGCACGACCTCGTGGTGTTCGCCCGCTCGCGCGGCATCCTCTGCCAGGGCCGTGGCTCGGCGGCGAATTCGGCGGTCTGCTACGCGCTCGGCATCACCGCGGTCGATCCTGCGCGCGCCAACCTGCTGTTCGGACGCTTCCTGTCGAAGGAGCGCGACGAGCCGCCGGACATCGATGTCGACTTCGAGCACGAGCGCCGCGAGGAGGTCATCCAGTACGTCTATGCGAAGTACGGCCGAGAGCGCGCGGCGTTGGCCGCGACGGTCATCACCTATGGGCCGAAGAGCGCGCTGCGCGACGTCGGCCGGGTGATGGGCCTGCCCGAGGACCAGCTCGCCGAGCTCTCCGCCGCGGTCGGCCATGCCGAGGATTTCGAACTGTGGAAGGCCCGATGCCGCGAGCGCGGCCTCGATCCCGAGGGCCGGCTGCTGGCCAAGGTGCTGATGCTCGCCCACGAACTGCTCGACCACCCGCGCCACCTGTCGCAGCACGTCGGTGGCTTCGTCATCAGCGATGCGCCGCTCTCGCGCCTGGTGCCGGTCGAGAACGCCGCGATGCCCGATCGCACCATCATCCAATGGGACAAGGATGATCTGGAGACCCTCGGGCTGCTGAAGGTCGACGTGCTGGCGCTGGGCATGCTGAGCGCCATCCGCCGCTGCCTCGACCTGCTGCGCGACAGCGGCCGGCGCCACCTCGAACTGGCGACGATTCCTGCCGAGGACGAAAAAACCTACGCGATGATCCAGCGCGCCGACACGCTGGGCGTGTTCCAGATCGAATCGCGCGCGCAGATGACCATGCTGCCGCGCCTGAAGCCGCGCACCTTCTACGACCTCGTCATCGAAGTCGCCATCGTCCGGCCCGGGCCGATCCAGGGCGGCATGGTGCATCCCTACCTGCGGCGCCGGCAGAGCATCGACAAGGTGGACTATCCATCGCAAGCCCTCAAAGGCGTTCTCGAAAGGACGTTGGGCGTGCCGCTGTTCCAGGAGCAGGTGATGGAGATTGCGATGGTCGCCGCCGGCTATTCGGCCGGGGAGGCTGACGAACTCCGCCGCTCGATGGCGGCGTGGAAGCGCCGCGGCGGCCTCGAGCATCATCGCCAGCGCCTGCTCGCCGGTATGGCCGAGCGTGGCTACCCGGCCGATTTCGCCGAACAGATCTTCGAACAGGTGAAGGGCTTCGGCAGCTACGGCTTCCCGGAATCGCACGCCGCCAGCTTCGCCCTGCTCACCTATGCGAGCTGCTGGCTGAAATGCCACGAGCCCGCGGCCTTCGCCTGCGCGCTGTTGAACGCGCAGCCGCTGGGCTTCTACACCACCGCGCAGATCGTGCAGGACGCGCGGCGCCACGGCATCGCGGTGCATCCGGTGGACGTGCGCTTCAGCGGGGTCGAGTCCTCTCTCGAACCGATCGAGGCGCAGGGTAGGGCGCCGTTGCCGCAACCCGCGATCCGCCTCGGCCTGCGCGAGGTTGGCTCGCTGTCGCGCGAGGCGGCCGAACGCGTGGTCGCTGCTCGCGCCCGGGCACCGTTCCGCGACATCGAGGACCTGTGCCGGCGTGCCGATCTCGACGAGCGCGCCCGCGCCGCGCTGGCCGAGGCCGATGCGCTGCGCGGGCTCAGCGGCCATCGCCATCGCGCCCGTTGGGCCATGGCCGGGGTGGAGGCGGGCACCTTGCCGCTGTTCGCCGAATTGCCCGCCGCCGACGAAGGCCGGCTGGTGATCCGCCCACCCATGGCCAGCGAGACCACGCTCGCCGATTACGCCAGCACCGGGCTCACGCTCAACGCGCATCCGATGGCCCTGTTGCGCCCGCAACTCCGGCCCCGAGGTTACCTCGACCATCGCTCCCTGCATCGTCTCGAAGCACCACGCCGCACGCGCACCGCCGGCCTCGTCACCCTGCGGCAGCGTCCGCAGACGGCGAACGGCACCTGGTTCCTCACGCTCGAGGACGAGCACGGCCTCACCAACCTGATCTGCTGGCGGGCGGTGGTCGAACGCTACCGCCGAGCCATCGTCGAATCGCAGCTGCTCGGGGCCCGCGGACGCTGGGAAGCGCACGAGGGCGTCACGCATCTGATCGTCGAGCACGTGGAGCCGCTCGACCATCTGCTCGCCACGCTCGAGGGCAAGCCGCTGGTGGTCGAGCACCGCAGCTTCCGCTAGGCCGGTTTCCAGTACTCATCCCTGTTCCCCGGGGGCTGCTAGAGTCGGCGGTCCAATGAAGACGACCGATCACCCGATGAGCGACACCTACGCCCCTCTGCCCACCGTCAACGCCCGCATCAGCCCGCGTGGCGGCCTCGACATCCTGTCGCGCGCCGAGATCGCGCGCCTCACCGACGCCACCCAGGCCGGCGGATTGCGCGACACCCTGCGCCGCTGTGCTTTGGCCGTGCTGACCGTCGGCTCTGATTCCGACGACCCCCGCGCCGCCTCGGCCCGTTACCCGGACTTCGACATCGAGGTCCAGCAGATGGACCGCGGCATCCGACTTGAACTGAAGAACGCGCCGGCCATCGCCTTCGTCGACGGCGAGCTGATCCGCGGCGTCGCCGACCTGCTGTTCGCCGTCGTGCGCGACATCGCCTACACCGCCATCGAAGTGCAGAGCGGCCAGTTCGACCTCGAGACCTCCGAAGGCCTCACGAGCGCAGTGTTCGAGATCCTGCGCAATGCGCGGGCGATGCGCCCGCACCAAGACCCGAACCTCGTGGTCTGCTGGGGCGGCCATTCGATCGGTCGCGACGAATACCTCTACACGAAGAAGGTCGGCTACGAGCTCGGCCTGCGCGGCCTCGACATTTGCACCGGCTGTGGCCCGGGCGCGATGAAGGGCCCGATGAAGGGCGCCACCATCGCGCATGCCAAGCAGCGCCAGCGCAATCCGCGCTACATCGGCATGACCGAGCCGGGGATCATCGCGGCGGAGTCGCCGAACCCGATCGTCAACCAGCTGGTGATTATGCCGGACATCGAGAAGCGCCTCGAAGGCTTCGTCCGCCTCGGCCACGGCATCATCGTCTTCCCGGGCGGCGTCGGCACCGCGGAGGAGATCCTCTACCTGCTCGGCATCCTGCTGCACCCGGACAACGCCGGCGTGCCGTTCCCGCTGGTGTTCACCGGCCCGAAGGCCTCGGCCGCCTACTTCGAGCAGATCGACCGCTTCATCCGCCTAACCCTCGGTGACGAGGCGGCGAAGCACTACACCATCATCGTCGACGACCCCGTGGCGGTCGCCAAGACGATGAAGGACGGCATGAAGCGCGTGCGCGAACACCGCATCGCCAACCGCGACGCCTTCTTCTTCCATTGGTCGCTGAAGATCCCGTTCGCGTTCCAGCAGCCTTTCGATCCGGACCACGCGGCGATGGCCGCCCTCGACCTGCACTTCGGCCGCCCCGTGCACGAGCTTGCTGCCGACCTCCGCCGCGCCTTCTCCGGCATCGTCGCCGGCAACGTGAAGGAGCCCGGCATGCGCCGCATCGAGCAGCATGGTCCGTTCGAGATCCACGGCGACAAGGCCATCATGGCCAGCCTTGACGACCTGCTGCGCGCCTTCGTCGAACAGCGCCGCATGAAGATGTCGGGCGAATACAAGCCCTGCTATCGCGTGGTGGCCTGAGTCGATCGTCCCTCCCGTCGCCCGGGTTGGGGCGGGAGCTCCCCCTCCTGAAGGGAGGCCATCGCGGCGAGGGGGGGCGGGACCGTGTCCCAGGTCCCGTTTTGCTGCGTTGCCGCGACGCTCGTCCCCCCCGGATCGCCGGTCGTCGGGACGGGGGAGCCACCTGCCGCCGGCCGCGTTACCGTGCCCATGTCTAAGAATAGGTCCGTGCTATGCCTCTTCGCGCCCGATCCGAGGGCTTCACGCTGGTGGAACTGATGGTGACGGTCGCGATCGTCGCCATCCTGTCGGCCATCGCGCTGCCCAGCTTCACGACCTCGATCCGCAACTCGCGACTGGCCTCGACCACCAACGAGTTCATCGCAGCGGTGAACCTCGCCCGCTCCGAGGCGGTCAAATCGAACCGCGGCAGCCGGATCTGTGCCTCTTCGAACGGGAGCACCTGCAGCACGGACTGGTCGCAGGGCTGGATCGTCTGGGCCGATGCCAATGGCAACGGCACGCCGCAGGCCGAAGAGATCCGTCGCCACCAGCAGGCGCTGAACGGCATGACCGTGGCGTCGTCCTCGGCCGCCAGCTTCATCTTCACCGCGCGTGGCGAGTGTTCGAACTGCAGCGGCGGCGCCTTCGGCTCCGGCACGACCGACATCGAGCTGCGCGCCACGCCTTGCGCCGCCGGCCAGCAGCACGTCCGCTCGCTGCGCATCCTGCGCAGCGGTGCTGTCAGCTTCACCAAGGGGGCCTGTCCGTGAGTCGCTACACCTTCCATTCGCCGCGACGCATGGCCGGCTTCAACCTGATCGAGGTCATGATCGCCGTCGTGCTGCTCAGCATCGGGCTGTTGGGTATGGCCCTGCTTCAGACCACGGCGCTGCGCACGGGCCAGAGCTCCAGCGAGCGCACCGTGGCGACGATGCTCGCCTACCAGATCCTGGATATGGTCCGCACCAACCGCCAGCAGGCGGCGAGCTACAACCTCATCCGCGCCGCCGACTTCGCGGCGGCCGGCAACGGGCGTGGGGGCATCTGCGCCGCCGGCCTCGAGCCGCCCTCCCCGCAGTGGCAGGCCGACCGCGACGCCTGGGTGTGCGCCGCGCGGCGCGCCCTGCCCAACGCCACTGGCCAGGTCACCGTAACGGCGGCTGTGAACGCGGTGGCGGGTCCCACCCCGACGCCGGCGGCCTCGGGGCGCATTACGGTGCGGCTGACTTGGGAAGACCGCATCTCGGGCACCGACTCTATCGAAGTGACGACTGGGCTGTGAGCATGCGATCGAACCCCCGAACCTCGACCCAGCGCGGCGTCTCGCTCGTCGAGCTGATGATCGCCGTCGCCTTGGCGTCCTTCCTGCTGATCGGCCTGATCCAGGTCTTCGGCGCTTCCCGCCAGGCCTACCAGACGTCGGTCGGCATCAGCCGCATCCAGGAGGGCGGGCGCTTCGCCTTCGAGTTCCTGCAGCGTGACCTCCGCATGGCCGGCCACCTCGGCTGGGCCAACGACGTGGCGCGGATGTTCTCGGCCACCTACCCGGTGGCGAGCGCGAACACGCGCGTCTCCCAGCTCGACAACCTGATGGCCTTGGACAACAACCCGGCCGACCAGTACAACTCGGCGCTCGAGCTTGCCTCCGCCGCCTTCCCCTTCCGTTTCGACGTTGCGGTCCAGGGTTTCGAGGCTGCCAACACGGCGCCGGGCCAGACCATCGCGCTCGCCGGGCGCGTGGCGGCCGCCGCCGACCACTGGACGCCTCAGCTCGACGCGGATCTCTATGCCGGAATGACGCCGAGGCCCTTGGCCGGCAGCGATGTCGTTGTCCTGCGATTCCTTGGCCAGGAGGGCGTGCCGGTCAGCTTCAATAAGGACACCAATGCCATTACCTATCTGAATGCCCCGGACGCGGGTTTCATGCAGGGGCAGCGGTTCTACGGCATCGCGAATTATGGGGCGGCGGCGCTCTTCCAGGCGCCGGCCGCACCGTCCGGGACGACGATCACCGTGGCTGCGGGGGCGGGTGGCGCCAACCAGCGCCTGTTCCAGGCCGCCTCCGAGCCGTTGCGTGGCAACGTGATGCTCTATCCGGCGAACATCTACGCCTACTACGTCGGGCTCGGGGCGTCAGGGGCGCCGTCGCTGTTCCGTGCGGTGTACTCCGGCAACGCCTGGACCACCGAGGAGCTCGTCGAGGGCGTCGAGATGCTGCAGCTCACGTACGGACGGGACTCGCTGACGGCGAACCTGCCCGACGGCAGTGTCGACACCTACGTCACCGCCAGTACCCTGGTGGCGGGCCTGACCACCGAGGCCGAGCGCGCCGCCCGTTGGCGCTCTGTCGGCGCCGTGCGCGTGGGCATGCTGCTGCGCAGCCCGGAACGTACCGGCACGCCGGATCGCAACGAGGCCACTGTGGGCAACCTGCAGATCGGGCGCAGCATCATCGACCTTCCCGAGGGCGAGGCGATCCTCCGCCGACCCTACGAATCCACCGTGGCGCTTCGCAACCGCCTCTACGGGAACTGACCCATGACCTTCGCGTCTCGTTCTCCCTCCCGCCAGCGCGGCGTCGCCCTTTACGTCGCCCTGATCATGCTGCTGCTGCTCACCCTGCTGGGCTTGGCTGCCTTGCAGGTCACGTCGATGCAGGAGCGCATGACGGGCAATTACCGGACGTTCAACCTCGCGTTCAACCGCGCCGAGGACGCCCTGCGCCGGATCGAGTTCGACATCCAGCAGACCATCGCCGAAGCCGGACCGTTCGCGGTCGATACCGACCCCGCCGTGCAATGCGTGAACGGCGACATCACCGGCCTCGGCGACCTGCGGACGTGGGCGGACAACCGCGATCCCGCGGCCGCGGCCGCCACGCGCGTGGCCAACATCACGGGCTGCTCCGGCATCCCGTCGAGCATCAAGGACGACAACTCTGCCGACGTTGCCCCGCAGACCTTCCTGATCTTCGCGGCCAATTCCGACCGCGACACGAACCCGTCGTCCGTCGTCGTGCTCGAAGCGACGTACACCGAACGCCCCGTCGCGAACTGAGGACTCCACCCATGACTTCGCTTCGTCCATTGACTTTCCTCGGCCTGGCGGCCCTCACCTTCTCCTCGGGCCTCTCCGCGCAGGTCGCGACAGTGCCCATTGCCCAGTCGCCGCTGTTCGTTGCCGCGCAGGTTCCGCCGCTGAACATGCTGGTGGTCGGCAAGGACCACAAGATCTATTACGAAGCCTACAACGACGCCTCGGACCTCAACGGCGACGGTGTGCTCGATGTCGGCTACAAGCCGGCCCAGATCGACTACTTCGGTTACTTCAATAGCAACGCCTGCTACCTGTGGGACGCGACGGACAACCGCTTCGAGGCGGCAGCGGCGGCAACGAACAAACAGTGCAGCGGCTCGGGGCAGTGGAGCGGCGACTTCCTGAACTACCTGACCACTTCGCGCATGGACGCCCTGCGCCGCGTGCTTTACGGCGGCTGGCGCCATCAGGACACAGCGACCGACACCACGCTGCAGGGCGCCTTCTTCCCGCAGGATGCGCACAGCTGGGGCAAGGAGTACCAGAGCGTCGCGCGTGACGGCTACGACATCTCGCGCTACGCCCCGCTGAGCCAGCCGGCGGCAGGCGCTTACCACCTGTTTGCGGTCACCACGGTCACCGACGGCTCCGCGCCGATGCTGCGCGTGCTCCAGAACACGACCTCCCGCGTCTGGAATTGGCTCTCGATCGAAGGGCCCGTTGCCGGCAATTCCTGCTTCAACGCGTCCAACACCCGCGTCAACTGCAACACCACGGGTTTGGCGAACACGGCCAACTGGGCGATCGTTCCGCAGACGGCGCTGTCCAACGTTCAGATCACCACGTGGCGCTGGAACAGTCCGGGTGGCACGAGCACGGCGCGCGGCGACGCGGCTCAGCTCAGCACCTTCTTCAACAACTTCGCCCGAAACAACCGGCTCTGTGGTTCGGGTGCTGTGGCAACCGGTGTAATCAACGCGACCGGGGGGAACAACAACCCATTCCCTGTGGGGGGCGGCTGCGGTCAACAGAACTATCTGACCGAGATCACGGCGACATTGACGGTGTCTCAGGCCGGTGAGTACCGCTTTGCCGTGGATGGCGACGATTCGGTGGAGGTTGCGATTGGCGGCAATGTGGTGGCGGGCCGCTATGGCGACAACGGCTCGCACGGCCGGTCGGAGGCCAATTGGGATTCGTTTTCTGGCGCCATCACCTTGACGGCTGGCACACACACGATCCGCTTTCGCCATGTTGAGAACGGAGGCGAGGACAACTGGGGTTTGGCGTGGAAACTTCCGGTGGTCGGTGGCCCGGTCTCTCGCCAGGACTACAACGTCCGCGTGCAGAGTTGCCCGTCCAACACGGCGTTGCAGGACTCCTACTGCAAGCTCTATCCCAGCGGCGTTGCCAAGCCGACCGGCATCCTGCACGACTACGGCGAGTCCGAGCGCATGATGTTCGGCCTGCTCACGGGCTCGCAGCGCAACAACCTCGAAGGTGGCGTGCTTCGTCGCAACGTCCTGAATTTCAAGGACGAGATCGATGCCAATACCGGGCAGTTCCGCACCGACGTCAACGGAATCGCGCGGACGTTGGATCGCCTCCGCATGATCGGTGGTGGGTACAACAACGCAGGCGGGAACCCCGTCACGAACAACCTGACAAGCGACTCGAACTGGAACTGGAACAACGGCTACGGCAACTGCCCGTCGATCGGCGGTCGCCCGATCAACAACCGCGAATGCCGCATGTGGGGGAATCCCATCGGCGAGATGCTGTACGAGTCGATGCGCTACTTCGCGGGCGCCACCGTGCCCACCACCCGCTTCGTCGATGCTCCGGCCAATTCGCCGGGCATGCAGGAAGAGACGGCGATGGGCCTGACCACGGAGACTTGGCGCGATCCGTATCGGTCCACCGCTTCGGGCGGCCTCGGCTACCTGTCCTGCGCCAAGCCTTACCAGACCATCATCTCGGACATCAATCCGAGCTACGACGGCGATCTTCCGGGCAGTCCTTTCTCTGGAGTGGAAACCAGTGTGAATGACACGCCGGCGACGGTCACGGGCTTCGATGCCGCGGCCCAGGGCCAGGTCATCTGGAATCATGAGTTCGGCACCGGCAATCGCAGCGTCTTCATCGGCGAAGTCGCCGGTGGTGCCAACGACGACGCGCCGACCGCCAAGTCCGCGGGCAGCCTCGGCCGCGTCCGTGGCCTGGCGCCCGAGGAGCCCGGCAAGCTCGGCACCTACAACAGCGCCTCCGTGGCGCGGTTTGCCCGAGTGACGGACGTCAATGCGGCGACGGGCGCCCAGAACGTGTCGACCTTCTCCGTGGCTCTGGCGTCCCCGCTGCCGCGCATCGAGTTTCCGATCGCCGGTCGGACCATTTCGCTGATCCCGTTCGCCAAGACGGTCAGCGGCACGTTCGGCGGCGACGCCCGCAAGCCGACCAACACGATCGTCGATTTCTACGTCGAGAACATCGTCAACCTCCCCGGGGCACCGACGGTTGTGACCGTCAACGGCGGGCGTCCTTACGCGGCCTTCCGCATCAACTACGAGGACGTGGAGCAGGGCAACGACCACGACATGGACGCCATCGTCCGCTACGAGGTCCTTGCCAACGCCGACAACACGGTGACCGTGCAGCTCACGTCGGAGTACGCCGCGGGTTCGGCCGACCAGAATATCGGCTACATCATCTCGGGCACGACGGCCGACGGCATCTACCTCGAGGTCCGCGACGTTGGCGGCCCGGGCACGCCCTTCGCGCTGAACACGCCGCCCGGTGCCACCGCCGGCCAGTGCGCCGTTGCCGGTGCGCTGAACGCTACGCCCTGCAACCAAGCGCTGGGCCTCACCGCTACCCGGAATTTCACGCCCGCCGCCACCTCGTCGACGGCGCTCAACCTGAAAGACCCGCTGTGGTTCGCCGCGAAGTACGGCGGCTTCAAGGAGGCGACTGGCGGCAACAACCTGCCGGACGGCGTGGAATGGGACAGCGATGCCAACGGCACTCCGGACAACTACTTCCTGGTGACGAACCCGCTGCAGCTGCGCCAGCAGCTCAGCGAGGCCTTCGACCTGATCGCCGAGCAAGAGAAGCCCGCAGGCGGCCTGGCCAACACCGGCAGTCGCATCGGCGCCGGATCGCGCGAGTTCGTCCCGGAGTATCGCGTCGATGCCAGCGAACGGGACTGGACGGGTGACCTGAAGGCCTACGAGATCAGGCTGAACGGTTCGCGCGGCGCCCTGCAGTGGTCTGCCAAGGAGCGGCTGGCGATTGCCTCGCCGTCGTCACGCCGCATCATCACCACCAACGCGACGGGCCCGGCCTCGACGCACACCGCCGTCAGCTTCCTCGCCAGCTCGTTCGGCGCCTCGCGCGCGGACCAGGTGGCGGCCATCGGCCTCACCACCGGCCAGGTCGACACGCGTTTCAGCACGACCACCACTGGCGAAGACCTGTTCAACTACCTGCGCGGCGACAAGTCGAAAGAACAGAGCCAGACGGGTGGGGTGTTCCGCAACCGTTCGGCCCTGATCGGCTCGATCATCAACTCCGAGCCGGAAGTGTCGTTGAAGAGCGACGTGTTCCGTTGGATCAACGTCGCTGCCCTTCGCACGAGCTATCAGACCTACATCACGACCAAGCGCGCCAGTACGGCCCGCCCGAACCTGATCCTCGCGGGCTCCAACAACGGCTACCTGCACGCTTTCGACACGGCCAACGGCGATGAGGTGTTTGCGTACTTGCCGGCCTCGGCACGGGTGCAGCTTGGCGAGGTCGCACGCCCCACCTTCACGCATCGCTACCTGATGGATGGCGACATCACCGCCGTCGATGCGCAGGTGGGTGGCACGTGGTCCACGGTGGTGCTGGCCTCGACCGGCCGCGGCGGCCGCAGCGTGTTCGCCCTCGACATCACCAACCCGCAATCCTTCTCCGACAGCAGCGTGCTGTGGGAGCTCGAGGGCGGCACGGGCACGGGCAAGGATGCCGACATCGGCCACGTCGTCGGACGCTCGCAGGTCATGTATGGCGAGGATGGCAACTGGTACGCCGTGTTCGGAAATGGCGTGAACAGCGTCAACAGCAATCCCGTCCTGATGGTGGTCAATCTGACGACCGGCGAAGTGGCGGCCCGGTTGACGGCCAACGATGGCGGCAACTTCACCAACGGCCTCGTCAACGTCGCGCTCGTCGACGCCGATGGCAACGGCCGCATCGACTCCGCCTACGGCGGCGACCTGCGCGGCAACCTGTGGAAGTTCAACCTCAGCGCCAACTCGGCGTCGTCGTGGAATGTCGCGTTCTCGGGCAGCCCGATGTTCACCGCGACGAGTCCCGATGGGGCCCGCCAGCCGATCACCGGCGGCATCGATGTGGCGCGTGGTGCGGGTGGCTTGATGGTGTTCTTTGGTACGGGCCGCTACCTTGCAGGGGAGGATGCCGAGGCCGGCGCCAATCCGCAGGTCCAGTCCCTGTACGGCGTCCGTGACGATGGCGTGCAGAACTCCGGCACCCGCGCGAACCTGCAGCGTCAGGAGATCTCGGCGACCATTGACAGCGTTCGCGACACGCGAACGACCACCAACAACCCGGTCAACTTCACCACCCAGCGTGGCTGGTACATGGATCTCGTCGTGGGTTCCACGGCCCGCGGTGAGCGCTTCACCGGCGACCCGGAAGTCCGCGGCGGCGTGGTGTTCCTGCCGACGTTCGAGACCACCGGCGACCGCTGCCGACCCGGTGCGCAGAACTGGATCTACGGCGTCGACGCGATCACGGGCAGCAGTGCGCTTGGTGGAACGGCCTCGGTCAACGGCGGCACGGTCTGCGGGGCGAGCTGCGGCGCGATCGAAGCGAGCTCCGGCGCGCCCATCCGCTCGGCCGTGTTCAGCCAGCAGGCGGCGGTCTGCCGTCCGGGCATCGATCCGGGATGCTCGTCCAAGGTCCCCACACCGGAGAACGTGGCCGCGGCTTGTGCAAGTCTGTCGGGGCCGGCGCTGCAGGCGTGCATCAATGGGCGGACGCAGGACGGCGTATGCGATGTGAACAACGCCGCTGATCCGGATTGTTCCAACAATCTGGCCCAGACCCGCTGCGGCGAGGTGGAGCGCCAGACCGGTGCGATCTTCGAGCGTGCCTGCGGTCGGCAGTCGTGGCGTCAGGTGCGTTGATAGAAATGACAGGAGTGAATCTGATGAACGACATCCGCCATCCCGGCCGCCGAGCCCAGCGAAGCTTAGGCTTCACCCTGATCGAGCTGATGATCGCGGTGGCGATCGTCGGCATCCTCGCCGCGATCGCCTACCCGAGCTACCAGGAGCAGGTCCGAAAGGGGCGTAGGGCGGACGCCATGGCCCAACTGGTGACGCTGGCGCAGGCCTACGAGCGCTACTACACGAGCAACAACACCTACGAAGGCTTCTTGGATTCTGTGCCTGCGGCGCAGAGGAACAGCCCGACGCAGGGGACGGCGTACTATGTGATCACGCGAACCCAAGAGACGCGTACGAGCTTCACGCTGATGGCGACGCCCCAAACGGCCGGCAATCAGTCCAGTGATCGATGCGGCAAGCTCACGCTCAACCACTTGGGGCAGAAGAATATCGTCGACGCGACGGCGACACGCGAGGAGTGCTGGCGCTAGGCCGGGGGGCAACGGGGGTCTGCTGTTGACGTTGGCCTGAGCCTCATCGATAATGCGCGCCCGCTGCCCGAATAGCTCAGCCGGTTAGAGCACTTGACTGTTAATCAGGGGGTCGTTGGTTCGAGTCCAACTTCGGGCGCCACCTGTAGAGAAGCCCGCCTCGGCGGGCTTTTTTATGCGCCGCATTTCGGCGTCTGGGCGGTGGCGCGGGCAGAGCGGACCCTGCCACCCACGTTGATGACCAGCAGCCGGCGCGCGTCCAGGTCCCGGTCGCAGAGCTTCAGCGTCATGTTGGTGCCGCCCGAGCGCCCATCCGGACGAAAGCGGACATGGCTCCGGCGACCTACATCCACGAGATGCATCCCGCCGTAGTCCGCGGGGGCCATGACCCGGATGATCGGTTCTCCTGGGTTCCGGATGCTGTCGCCATTGCGGTCCTCGAAGGTCATGGTGCCCATGGACCACGCGCCGATGTAGGTGCAGTCGACGAGGTCCGGCGTCCGGCAGACCACGACGGGTCGACGGCGAAGTACTGCTTCATTCCTCGCGAAGTTGAGCTCGGCTTGGATGCGATCGGCGACCGTCCTCGCGCGGACGCCATCCACCGCGCCTTGGAATGCCGGAATCGCCAGCCCGGCGAGGACGCCCAGCAGGGCGACGCCGATCAGCAGTTCGGGGAGGGTGAGGCCTTGCTGCGTGCGCATGGGACATCCTTGTGGTCCATGGGGAGGCGGGATCATGCTCACCCTGTCCCAGCCAGCAGGGCTGTCATCCGCCCGCGGCGTGTCGGGTAGGAATTCCACGCGGCCTGCTCGCGCGCGGCACCTATACTGGCGTGTTGCCCCCAGTGCCTCCGCCGATGACCCAGCGCTTCAAGTTGCACTCCGAGTACCGGCCCGCTGGCGACCAGCCGCAGGCCATCGAACGCCTTTCGGCGGGCTTCGAGGCGGGCGTCGCCGCGCAGACTCTGCTGGGCGTCACCGGTTCGGGCAAGACCTACACCATCGCGAACGTCGTCGAGCGCATCCAGAAGCCGACCTTGGTGCTCGCACCGAACAAGACGCTGGCCGCGCAGCTTTACGGCGAGTTCAAGTCCTTCTTCCCGGACAACGCGGTCGAGTACTTCGTCAGCTACTACGACTACTACCAGCCCGAAGCCTACGTGCCGTCCACCGACACTTTCATCGAGAAGGACAGCGCGGTGAACGAGCACATCGAGCAGATGCGGCTTTCGGCGACGAAGGCGCTGCTGGAGCGCCGCGATGCGCTGATCGTCGCTTCGGTGTCGGCCATCTACGGACTGGGCGACCCGAACGAGTATTTCCGGATGGTGCTGCACCTCGTGCGCGGCGACCGCATCGACCAGCGCGAGTTGATCCGCCGCCTCACCGAAATGCAGTACACGCGCAACGACATGGAGCTTCGGCGCGGCACCTACCGCGTGCGCGGCGAGACCATCGACGTGCATCCCGCCGAAGTCGAGGACGAATGCCTGCGCATCGAGCTGTTCGATGGCGAGGTCGAGCGCCTGTCGCTGTTCGATCCGCTGACCGGCGCCGTGCAGCGCGACCTCCCTCGCTTCACGCTGTACCCGAAGTCGCATTACGTCACCACGCGCCGGACGATCCTCGACGCGATCGAGACCATCAAGCCGGAGCTGCAGGACCGCCTGCAGTGGTTCTATGCGCAGAACAAGCTCGTCGAGGCCCAGCGCCTGCAGCAGCGCACGCAGTTCGACCTCGAAATGCTCGCGGAGATCGGCTTCTGCAAGGGTATCGAGAACTACAGCCGACACTTGACCGGACACATGCCGGACGAGCCGCCGCCCTGCCTCTTCGACTACCTGCCGCCTGATGCACTTCTCGTCGTCGACGAATCGCACGTGACCATCCCGCAGATCGGCGGCATGTACAAAGGCGACCGCGCGCGCAAGGAAACCCTCGTGAACTTCGGCTTCCGCCTGCCGTCCGCGCTCGACAACCGGCCGCTGCGCTTCGAGGAATGGGAGCGTCGTTCGCCGCGGTCGATCTACGTCTCGGCCACGCCCGGCAGCTACGAGCTGCAGAAGTCAGAAGGCGAGATCGTCGAGCTAGTGGTGCGGCCGACCGGCCTGCTGGATCCGGAGGTCGAGGTGCGTCCCGTGGCCACGCAGGTGGACGACGTGCTGTCCGAGATCCGCGAGCGCGTGTCCTGGGGCGACCGCGTGCTGATCACCACGCTCACCAAGAAGATGGCGGAAAACCTCACCGACTACCTCGGCGAGCACGGCATCAAGGTCCGCTACCTGCATTCCGACGTGGAGACCGTCGAGCGCGTGGAGATCATCCGCGATCTCCGCCTCGGCACCTTCGACGTGCTGGTCGGCATCAACTTGCTGCGCGAGGGCCTCGACATGCCCGAGGTGTCGCTGGTGGCCATCCTCGACGCCGACAAGGAAGGGTTCCTGCGCGCGGAGCGCAGCCTGATCCAGACCATCGGGCGCGCGGCCCGCAACCTGCGCGGCAAGGCCATCCTCTACGCCGACAAGATCACGCCCTCGATGCGGGCGGCGATGGACGAGACGGCCCGCCGTCGCGAGAAACAGGCCGAGTTCAACCGGGTGAACGGCATCGAACCGAAGTCGGTGCGCAAGGAAATCCGCGACATCATGGAAGGCGCCCGGGCCGAGGCCGATGCGCCGAAGGCGCGGGGGCGCGGCAAGGGCAGGGGAGCGGCGCCCGGGGCGATGGCGGTGGCCGAGGAGGCCGCGGGCTACATCGATCCGGACGTCGCCGCCAAGCGCATCGCGGAGCTCGAATCGCGCATGTTCAAGCATGCGCAGGACCTCGAGTTCGAACAGGCCGCCGAGGTGCGCGACCAGATCCACAAGCTGAAGGCGCGGATCATCGGGTCCTGAGCCTCCATCCCGGCCCGGTGTGTGCGGGCTTGCCCGGTCCCCTCGGCCCCGGTATAGTGCGCGACTCGGCGGAGCCCTCGGGTTCCTGCTCGGGCGGTTAGCTCAGCGGTAGAGCACTACCTTGACATGGTAGGGGTCACAGGTTCGAACCCTGTACCGCCCACCAAAACATGTCGACCAGAGAGACGTAGTTCGAACGAACACGATCACCATGACGCGCAACGGAATCCATCGCTGAATCCCGCGCAGTCCCTCTGGATCCTTGAAAGGGCGCCTGTGCGCCCTTTTTTCTTTTCCGATTCCCCGAATTCCGAGCCCCGCCGCCCATGATCGCCATCACGCTTCCCGACGGTTCGCAGCGCCAGTACGAGCCCGGCACCACGGTTGCCGACGTCGCCGCCAGCATTGGCGCGGGCCTCGCCAAGGCCACGCTGGCCGGCAAGGTCGACGGCAAGCTGGTCGATGCCAGCTTCCCGCTGCAGGCCGACGCTTCGCTCGAGATCGTCACCGAGAAGCACGCCGATGCCCTCGACGTGCTGCGCCATTCCACCGCCCACCTGCTGGCCCAGGCCGTGCAGCGCCTGTACCCGGGCGCGCAGGTGACCATCGGCCCGGTCATCGACAACGGCTTCTACTACGACTTCGCCTACGAGCGCGCCTTCACCCCGGACGACCTGCCGAAGATCGAAGCCGAGATGGCGAAAGTCGTCGCCGAGCAGCTGCCTGTCGCGCGCTCGCTGAAGTCGCGCGACGAGGCCGTGGCCTTCTTCAAGGGCTTGGGCGAGCACTACAAGGCGGAAATCATCGAGTCGATCCCAACCACCGAGGACCTCTCGCTCTACTCGCAGGGCGAGTTCACCGACCTCTGCCGCGGCCCCCACGTGCCGAACACCGGCAAGCTTCGCGCCTTCAAGCTGATGAAGGTGGCCGGCGCCTATTGGCGCGGCGATTCGAACAACCAGATGCTGAGCCGCATCTACGGCACGGCGTGGCTCAACGACAAGGACCTCAAGGCCTACCTGACCCAGCTCGAGGAGGCCGAGAAGCGCGACCACCGCAAGATCGGCAAGGCGCAGAGCCTGTTCCACGTGCAGGAAGAAGGGCCGGGTTTGGTGTTCTGGCACCCGAAGGGCTGGCGCCTGTGGCAGGTCGTGGAGCAGCACATGCGCCGCGTCTATCGCGATTCCGGCTACCAGGAAGTGCGCTGCCCGCAGGTGCTCGACGTCTCGCTGTGGAAGAAGTCCGGCCACTGGGACAACTACCAGAACAACATGTTCTTCACCGAGTCGGAGAAGCGCACCTATGCGCTGAAGCCGATGAACTGCCCGGGCCACGTGCAGGTCTTCAACCAGGGCCTGCACAGCTACCGCGACCTGCCGATCCGCTACGGCGAGTTTGGCGCCTGCCACCGCAACGAGCCCTCGGGCGCGCTGCACGGGATCATGCGCGTCCGCGGCTTCACCCAGGACGACGGGCACATCTTCTGCACCGAAGACCAGATCGAGGCCGAGGTCACCGCCTTCCACCAGCAGGCCATGAAGGTCTACGCCGACTTCGGTTTCCAGGACATCGCGATGAAGATCGCGCTGCGCCCCGAACCGCGCCTCGGCGACGACGCCACTTGGGACAAGGCCGAGAACGCCCTGCGCGCCGCCCTGCGTGCTGCCGGGGTCGAATGGGAGGAGCTGCCGGGCGAGGGTGCCTTCTACGGCCCGAAGATCGAGTACCACATGCGCGATTCGATCGGCCGCGGCTGGCAGGTTGGCACCATGCAGGTCGATTTCATGATGCCGCAGCGCCTCGGCGCCGAGTACGTCGACGAATCCTCCACCAAGCGCCACCCGGTCATGCTGCACCGGGCCATCGTCGGCTCGATGGAGCGCTTCATCGGCATCCTGATCGAAAACCATGCCGGCGCCTTCCCCGCCTGGTTGGCCCCGATCCAGGCCGTGGCGATGAATATCACCGACGCCCAGGCCGATTACGTGGCCGAGGTCAGGAAAACCCTTATGAATCAAGGCTTCCGGGTCGAATCCGATTTGCGGAACGAGAAAATCGGCTATAAGATCCGCGAGCACACGCTGCAGAAGGTCCCGTACTTGCTGGTCGTTGGCGACCGCGAGAAGGAAACCGGGACCATCGCCGTGCGTACCCGCGAAGGCGTCGACCTTGGTTCGATGCCGGTCGCGGAGTTCGCCGCGAAGCTGGCAGCAGAGAACGGTCCCGCCGCCTGAGCGTCGGGTTGAAGCACCCCTGGAGACTGCCCCATCAGTACTGAAAAACCCAATCGCAAGAACCTCGAGATCCGCGTCCCGCGCGTGCGCGTGATCGGCGCGGAAGGCGAGAACGTCGGTGTCCTGTCGCGCGATGAAGCGCTGCGCATGGCCGAAGACGCCGGCCTCGACCTCGTCGAGATCCAGCCGAACGTCGATCCGCCGGTGTGCCGGATCATGGACTTCGGCAAGTTCCGCTTCGAGATGCAGAAGAAGGCCTCGGCGGCCAAGAAGAAGCAGAAGCAGGTCGAGATCAAGGAACTGAAGTTCCGCCCGACCACCGACGTTGGCGACTACGACGTCAAGCTGCGCAACATCCGCCGTTTCCTCGAGGAAGGCGACAAGGTCAAGATCAACATCCGCTTCCGCGGTCGCGAGATGAGCCACCAGGAGCTCGGCATCGCGATGGCGGCCAAGATCGAAGCCGATCTGGCCGACGAGATCATCGTCGAGTCGCGTCCGCGCCTCGAAGGCCGCCAGATGGTGATGATGCTGGCGCCGAAGAAGAAGGTCTGAGGCCGGATTCCGGCCGAGGGACTCCGGCCCCTGCTGGGTTCCCCGACGCTTGCTGAACCCCGGAGCGCCCGCCTTGCCATGGCGGGCGTTTCTGTTTCATAATTCATGGTTCCCGCATTGCGGGAGAGGATCCCCGGAGCATCGCGATGAGCGAGGCCCGGTTACCGCCGGTTCGGGCAGGAAGGAAAGCACGGTTCACGCCGTCGCCCGGCCAGTAAAAGCACTCCGAAAGGACCCGTTATGCCCAAGATCAAGACCAACCGGGCTGCCGCCAAGCGTTTCCGCAAGACGGCCTCCGGCAAGTACAAGTGCGGCCACGCCAACCGTAGCCACATCCTCACCAAGAAGGCGACCAAGCGGAAGCGCAACCTGCGGCAGACGAACCATGTTCGTGCCGAGGACGCGGGCCGTCTGGACCGCATGCTGCCGTATCTCTGAGGAGGACTGACCCATGGCACGAGTCAAGCGTGGTGTCACGGCGCGCCGCCGTCACAAGAAAGTCATTGCCGCTGCGAAGGGCTACTACAACGCCCGCCGCAAGGTGTTCCGCGTCGCCAAGCAGGCCGTCACCAAGGCCCAGCAGTACGCGTACATCGGCCGTAAGCGCAAGAAGCGCGATTTCCGTTCGCTGTGGATCGTCCGCATCAATGCGGCGGCCCGCCTGAACGGCCTGAGCTACTCCCGCCTGATGAACGGCCTCAAGAAGGCCAACGTCACGCTGGACCGCAAGGCCCTGGCCGATCTGGCCATCCACGACGCGGCCGCCTTTACGGCCGTGGCGGAGCAGGCCAAGCGCGCTCTCGCGGCGTAAATCGGCAACTGCATCGACGGCGCTTCGGCGCCGCTTGATGTAGCAACCCGAACACGAGGGAAGGGCGCGAGTCCTTCCCTTTTGTTTTTTCCGGGCCCGGACGCGTGATCCGGCCCACGACATGAATCGACAGGTCCGCCTCGCATGAGCGACGTGCAATCCCTCACCACCACCGCGCTGGCCGACATCGCCTCCGCTACGACGCTGGAGGCGCTCGAGGCGCTTCGCGTCGGGCTGCTCGGCAAGTCGGGCAGCATCACGGCGCAGCTGAAGGCGCTCGGCGCCCTGCCGCCGGACGAGCGCAAGGCCGCCGGCGAAGGCATCAACAAGGCGCGCGACGCGATCGGCGAAGCCCTCGCGGCCCGCAAGGCCGTGCTCGAACAGGCGGCGCTCGATGCGCGCCTCGCTTCGGAGCGCATCGACGTGACCCTGCCGGGGCGCGATGGCGAGATGGGCGTGGTGCATCCGGTGTCGCGGACCATCGAGCGCCTCACCGGCATCCTGCGCGGCCTCGGCTACGACCTTGCCGACGGCCCCGAGATCGAGGACGACTGGCACAACTTCGAGGCGCTGAACTTCCCGCCGCACCATCCGGCGCGCGCCATGCACGACACCTTCTACTTCGGCGACGGCCGCCTGCTGCGCACGCACACCTCGCCGGTGCAGGTGCGCGCGATGAAGGGCCAGACGCCGCCGCTGCGCGTGATCGCGGCAGGCAAGGTCTACCGCAGCGACAGCGACCAGACGCACACCCCGATGTTCCACCAGATCGAGGGCTTCGTCGTCGGCGAGCACGTCAGCTTCGCCGAGCTGAAAGGCACGCTGAAGGCGCTGGTGCGCGCGTTCTTCGAGCGCGATTTCGAGATGCGCTTCCGTCCGAGCTATTTCCCGTTCACCGAGCCCTCGGCCGAGGTGGACATCGCGTGGCAGCAGCCGGACGGCAGCACGCGCTGGCTGGAGGTGCTGGGCTGCGGCATGGTGCATCCGAACGTGCTGCGCAGCTGCGGCATCGACCCCGAGAAGTACACCGGCTTCGCGTTCGGCCTCGGCGTCGA